>JBBIJH010000106.1:3942-9237 GCA_037446075.1 Ignavibacteriales bacterium | reverse complement strand
CCCATTCACCGATGATCACATCATCCGAATTGCCGAGCTTCACGTACGGAAAATCGCTCCCCTCGATCTTCAGCAGAGCGATATCGGAAACAGGATCCTTCCCGACGAGCTTGGCATTGTACTTTTCGCCGCTCGTCAAAGTCACCACAATCCGTGAGGCACGGCCAGCGACGTGGTCGTTGGTGACGATGTACCCGTCCGGAGAGATGATGAACCCGGAGCCGACTCCTTTCACTTCCTGCCGAAACTTTCTGGGCGCCCGTTCTCTCCTGCCGAAAAACTGACTGAAGAACGGATCGTTGAAGAAATCTTCAAATGGATCGCGATACGTGTACTCCTGAATCTCTGTCACGTTCACGCCGACCACAGCCGGACTTACCATCGCAACCGTCCGTGTGATGGCGTTTCGCCTCGATTTCGACACCTCTGCCGAAACACTATCCCTTTCTTGATACTGTGCGGGGATCGCCTGCACTTCAGGAGGCGACTTCGCAATCAGTCGCTCACGCTCTGCGCCATCTGTTAGACGAGTTCTGTTTCCCACCCAATAGCCCAAAGCCCAAATGAGGAATAAGAAAACGGGTATGAACAACCAACGAATGGGTCGATGTCTCATTTCATTCCTCCATCAAGTTTCGTCTTCACCAGGTCTAGCGTTTTCTCCTCAACACTTGTTTCACAGCATCCACGATATCGTTCTTCGAGATGTGATACTTCGCCAGCAACTCCTCCGGCTTGCCTGATTCCCCAAATCTGTCCTGCACCGCGACGATCTCCATCGGTACTGGATGTCTCCTGGCAACCACTTGGGCTACAGCGTCTCCCAGTCCATTGTGGAGTTGATGCTCCTCGGCTGTAACGATCGCTCCGGTCTCCCATGCTGCCATCTCGACTGCCTTCTCATCGAGTGGCTTCAAGGTATGCATATTGATGAGCCGAACCCTTAGTCCTTCTTTCTCCAGATCCTCGATTGCAAGAACGGCTTGCCAGACGAGAACGCCATATGCGATGATCGTCACGTCGGTGCCGTGGATGAGTGTAACGGCTTTTCCGATCTCGAACCGCTTTTTCTCATCAGTAAAGTTCGGCAGATTCGGTCGGCTAAAACGCAGATAAACTGGCCCTCGGTGCTCTGCTGCTGCAAGAGCAGCATTCTTCGTCTCATTGGCATCGCACGGAACCAGCACTGTCATATTGGGCAGCGCCCGCATCATCCCAATGTCTTCCAGCATCTGATGTGTGGCCCCATCCTCCCCGAGGGTCAGCCCCGAGTGGGAAGCCGCGATCTTGACATTCAGGTTGCTGTATGCAACATCCTGACGGACAAAATCATAGGCCCTGCCGGCTGCGAAAACAGCGAAGGTGCCGGCAAACGGGATTTTCCCAGCGATGGCGAGACCGCTCGCCATGCCGATGAGATTCTGTTCAGCAACTCCGGTCGTGAAGAAGCGAGATGGGAACTCCTTTGCAAACTTGTCCATTCGGACTGACTCTGCCAGATCAGCCGCCAGGGCAACCACATTGGGGTTTCGCCTGCCTGCTTCAACAAGCCCCTCGCCGAATCCGGCGCGAGTGGCTTTCATCTCTTTGACTTCGAATCTTAGCATGCCGTGTAGCTCTGTGGTCTCAAGAACCTCTTTGCAGCCTCCGCCGGGAAAAGCTCAACCATGAATGTTGTCAGCTCAGAAATCCGATGGTGCCTCACCCGGTTCCTGGCATGCTGTAGAACTGACGGGTCTCATCGGGATGCGTCATTTCATTGCCGGTTCCGGAACCTTTTCCCACTCAAACTCAATGAAATCTCCGTACTTCGTCGGAGCAAGTTCGGAAAGCGCTCGCTTGCCCTGTTCCTCATTCGGGGGAACACCGTGCCAACGATAGTCACCCTCCATGAAGGACACACCTTTCCCCATCGTCGTACGGGCGAGAATCACCGAAGGCTTGCCCTTTACTTTCTTCGCCACTTCGATCGCTTCGAAGAGCTGCTGAAAAGAATGTCCATCAATCTCCTGTACGAACCATCCGAATGCACGCCATTTCTCCGCCAGCGGTTCAAGGTTCATGATGTCGCGAGTGTACCCATCGATCTGGCAGTCGTTTCGATCAACAATCGATATAAGGTTGTCAACCTTGTGATGCGCCGCCGCCATGATGGCTTCCCAGCTCGAACCTTCCTGCAGTTCGCCATCGCTGTTGATGATGTACACTCGGTTGGGTTTTCCATCGATTTTCAATCCGACAGCACATCCGACGGCAACGCTCAACCCGTGTCCGAGCGAGCCGGAGGCGATCTCCACACCCGGAACCCCATGCGTCCAGACCGGGGCCGGATGACCCTGCAATCGACTGTTAATTTTCCGGAACGAAGCCAACTCCTTCGCGTCGAAATATCCCAGACGTGCGAGAATGGGGTACCATGCAGTTGAAAGATGGCCTGCTGAGAGAAAGAGGAAATCTCTCTCCGGCCACGTCGGGTCCTTCGGGTCAATCCTGAGGACGTTGAAGTAGAGCCCCGTCATAATCTCGACGATATCAAGAGGCCCGCCGCAATGGCCAGCTTTCGCACAAAGGAGCATCTTGATGATATCCCGCCGAATCTGGCGTGCAATCTCTTGAAGCTCGTCGATTGAAAGATTCAACGTTGTAGGCATCCGGAGGTAGTGCGGTTCAATGCGACTCTGTTTCCCTAGCTGCTTTTCCTAAAGAATAATTCTCTAAGAGGCCCAAGGTGCCTCAAGAAGAGCAACGTACAGATCACAAAAACAAACAGCATGAAAATCTCGATATCTTCTTTCCTCAGCAATTCCCGGGCGACCATCCAAGGCACCAGCGACGCCGCCACGAAGGGTGTCACTAGGGTGGCCCCGATATTCCCCTTGTGGATGTTCTTCGTAAAGTAGTAGACTATGGTCCAGACCAACCCCCAAGAAAATACGAACACCCAACTCACAAGAAGCATTGCCCCTGCGGCTGAAGCGAGTCCCCGTCCCCCTCTAAAACCCAACCAAACGGGGTAGTTATGCCCTAAAACCACCCCAGTCGCTGCCAGACCCTCATAAAGCAACGAACTCTCCAGAAAGAACCGAGTAAGCAGAACAGCGAGCGCGCCCTTCAGCAAGTCCACGAGCAAAACGATGACACAAACAGACCTGGACCTCGTCACTTCGTAGCTGTTCAGAGCCCCGACATTCCCAGAACCCATCTGCCGGATGTCCAGATGAGCCTTCCACTTGACGAGCAGATAGGCCGTGGGGAAAGAACCAATGAGGTAGCTCGCCCCAACGACAGCAGCGTACGTAAGAATCACTCGGGAGGGGGATTGGTGAATTCGATGCCCTGACGATTCGCAGAAAAAACTAAGGAAAAATGCTGAGAGAATCAAGGTGTCCGAAATGGTTCAGAAGGAGCCAATCTCCTCAACAACACGCAACCTTGCTATTCTAAACCAAATCAGGTATATTTTGCCTCAGTTTGCGCATCGTCCATCAACTTGTCATTAGTGATTCCGATCAGACACTCGCATGACACGAGACCACCTGAAGACGCTCCTCCAAGACTTCAAGGCTGGCCGAATCCAAGACGAGGATTTTCTCGAAGCGCTCACAATCACTCCGTTCGAAATGCTTGGTTTCGCCACCGTTGACCACCATCGTGCTCTACGGCAGGGATTCCCGGAGGTCATCTTCTGTGCAGGGAAAACAACCCAACAAGTTGCGACGATTGCGGAAACGATCGTGCGTCAAGGTCATCCTTTAGTGGCCACTCACGCAAGTCAAAGAATGTATCAGGCTGTAAAGAAAAAAGTGAGTGGGGCGAAGTACCACAGGGTAGCTCGGATCATCACAAGCGGTAATCCACAATCGAGAAGGTATCAGAAAGTGAGAGGAAGAATTGTGGTGGTCAGCGCTGGCACTTCCGACATCCCGGTCGCTGAAGAGGCAGCCATCACAGCGGAAATGATGGGGAATCCTGTTGAGCGGCTGTACGATGTGGGCGTGGCAGGGATACACCGCATCCTGTCGCAGAGTCGCAAGTTGAGAACAGCAAGCGTGGTCATCGTAGTCGCGGGTATGGAGGGAGCTCTCCCCAGTGTCGTGGGAGGACTCGTGGGTGTGCCCGTTATCGCCGTCCCGACATCCATCGGTTATGGCGCAAGTTATCGAGGACTGGCTGCCTTGTTGGCGATGTTGAATTCCTGTGCGGCTGGTGTACTCGTTGTCAATGTGGACAACGGCTTTGGTGCGGGGTACGCGGCAAGTCTGATAAACCTTCCTCGGGTGTGACGAGAAGTGCCGAGAGAGATATCGGCTGGTGCTGTGATCTTCCGGAGGACGAGACAGGAGCCAGAATTTCTCCTCCTTCATTATGAACTCGGTCACTGGGATTTTGTGAAGGGGAATATTGAAAAGGGGGAGGACGAGCGAGATACTGTGAGAAGAGAAATTCAGGAGGAAACTGACCTTACTCAGATGAAATTAGTTGAGGGTTTCCGCGAGACGATCAAATACTTCTACAAATGGAAAGGTCAGAACATATTCAAGATCGTGGTTTATTATCTCGTGGAGACAAGACAAAAACAGGTCAAGCTTTCCTATGAGCATGTCGGTTTTGAGTGGCTACCGTTTGAGGCTGCAATGAAGAGGATCTCATTCAAGAACAGTAAAGAAGTACTGAGAAAAGCTCACAAGTTCATCGAAGGGTTGTCATGCTGACCAATTTAAAGAAGATACAGTTCTTCGAGAACATGGCGGAGTGTGTTGGGAAAACCCCCCTTGTCAAAATCAACCGAATCTCCCAAGCGTACAAACCGCTTATTCTCGCCAAGGTGGAGTTTTTCAATCCGGGAAGTTCAGTAAAAGACCGAATTGCACTGGAAATGATCGAAGAAGCGGAACGGGAAGGGAGATTGAAGCCGGGCGGCACAATTGTGGAATCCACCTCCGGCAATACAGGCCTAGGCCTCGCGATCGTCGCGGCCATCAAGGGATATCGAACCGTCTTCACCATGCCGGACAAGATGAGCATAGAGAAAATTCGGCTGCTCAAAGCCTTTGGGGCCGAGGTGATCGTGACCCCCACGGCAGTTCCACACGATTCGCCCGAAAGTTACTACGAGGTTGCAAAGCGCGTCGTCCGCGAGACGCCGAATTCCATCCTCGCTAACCAGTACTACAATCCAAAGAATGTGGAGGCCCACTACAAGACGACCGGCCCGGAAATCTGGGAGCAGACTGCTGGACAAGTCGATTATGTCGTCATCGCCATCGGGACAGGGGGGACGATCAGCGGAGTCGG
>JBBIJH010000106.1:0-3932 GCA_037446075.1 Ignavibacteriales bacterium | reverse complement strand
CAAGTTTCTTAAAGAAAAAAATCCAGCGATCAAAATCATCGGCGTCGATCCGAAGGGGTCGGTGCTCCGCGAATACTTCTACACAAAGAAGTACACGCCGGTGTTCAAAACGTACAAGGTGGAAGGGATTGGACAGGACTTCATCCCGGGCACACTCCACTTCGAGTACGTAGATGAAGTAGTGGAAGTCACGGATAAAGAGTCTTTCCTGATGGGCAGAAGACTCACCCGACAGGAGGGAATTTTTGCCGGCGGTTCATCGGGCTCTGCATTGGCCGGCGCTCTGAAGGTTGCCGAGCGACTTACCGAGAAGGATATCATGGTTGTCCTGCTTCCGGATACCGGCGAGCGGTATTTAAGTAAGATGTACAACGATGATTGGATGAGGGAGAACTTGTTCCTGGTCCCAGAAAAGATCACCGTCCGGTTTGTTCTAGAAGGTAAGGCGAAGACTCTTCGACAGCTGATCGCAATTGATCCAGTGGCAACGGTGCGCAAAGCCCTCGATCTGTTCAAGGAACATGACATCTCGCAACTTCCCGTACTTGAAAAGGGAAAGCCTGTCGGGGCCGTCACCGATAATGAGCTAATGTCGGCGGTGTTGGAGAACAACACAATCCTCGATGCCCCGGTGAGCAAGCTCATGAAGGCTGCATTCCCGATCCTCCCAGCCGACGCACCGATTGAACAGGCAATCGACTATCTAAAGAAAAAAGATTCCGCCGTACTGATTCAGGACGACCATAAAGTTGTCGGGATCTTGACGAGGTACGATGTGATTGAGTACATGTCCCGGTAGCGCCGATACTCACCGATTGGCCGCTGATACTCACGAAGAAGGAGACGCCCATGAAAACACAGTTGTTGTACGGGGACATCTCGGAGAAAATCCTCGCCGTTCAACAGCTCAGCAAGGATCATGTATCCCAGCTCCTTGGATACTTGAAGAATACAAAGTATCAGGTATGGCTTCTGATAAACTTTGGCGATCAGGTGCAGTTCAAAAGACTCGTCTACACCAGCCAGAATAGGTAATCCATCTGCACGACATCATTGCCAAAAACCTCATCCGCGAGCTATCCGTGAGCATCCGACCCCATCCGCGCGAGAGTCAAGGATTCGCCACAGCCGCTATCCACGCCGGCCAGCAACCAGACCCGACGACAGGCTCCATCATGATTCCCGTTCATCTCACCTCCACGTACGTGCAGGAGGAGCTGGGCAAGCACAAGGGCTATGAGTACTCCCGCGTATCGAATCCAACTAGAACTGCACTTGAACAGAACATCGCCGCGCTCGAATGCGGAAAGCACGGGCTCGCATTCGGGTCGGGTATGGCCGCCATCGATAGCATTTTCCGCTTATTGAAACCGGGCGATCATGTTCTGCTCTCCCGAAACATCTACGGCGGGACCTATCGTATTGGAAAAATGATTTGGGAGGATTTTGGACTGGAATTCGAATTCGTTGATACAACGGACATCGGGCTTCTCAGGAAGAGCATCCGCCGAAGCACGAGGATGATTTTCGTGGAGACCCCGACGAATCCGACGATGGAAATAACAGACCTCTCCGCCGTCGCGCGGCTCGGAAAGAGGCACCGAGTAACGACCGTTGTTGACAACACCTTCGCAACTCCATACCTGCAGCGACCGCTTGAACATGGAATCGATGTTGTCGTTCACAGCTTGACAAAGTATCTCAATGGGCATAGCGATATGTTAGGCGGTCTTATTGTTACGGACGATGACGAGATTGCGGAACACCTTCGATTTTTTCAGAAAGCTGTGGGTGGAATTCTCAGTCCGTTTGATGCGTGGCTGTGCCTTCGGGGGACGAAGACGCTTCCGATCAGGATGGAACGCCACGCTGAGAACGCGATGATCATCGCGCGCTGGCTCGTAAAGCAAAAGAAGGTGAAGAAAGTCCACTATCCGGGCCTTCCATCTCACCCCCAGCACAAGCTCGCAAAGAAGCAGATGAAGAACTTCGGCGGGATCATTTCCTTCGACCTCGGGAGTCTTGCACAAGCGAAACGTTTCCTGAAGAAAGTCAAACTCTGTGCACTTGCTGAGAGTCTCGGCGGTGTGGAGACACTCATCAGCCATCCGGTAACGATGACACACGCTTCCATCCCACGCGCGGAACGTCTTCGTAATGGAATCACCAACGGATTGATTCGGATTTCAGTCGGGATTGAAGACGTGCAAGACATCTTGGCTGACCTAGAAGCAGCACTCCAGTAGAGATGCCATCGCCCATCTTTTGGTTGAAAAGCACCCCTTTTTTTAGTATCTTCCTACACGCTAGTAGAACGAAATCCTGCGTTCTGAATTGCAACCACGGTTATGAAAGCAGTCATTATGGCCGGGGGCTTTGGGACTCGACTTCGCCCCCTGACGAGTACCATCCCGAAGCCGATGGTGCCGATCCTGAACCGGCCGATCATGGAACACATCATCCGACTTCTTCGCTCCCATAAAATCACCGACATCATCGTTACTCTCTTTTATCAGCCTGACCAAATCACCGGTTATTTCGGCGATGGCTCTCGCTTTGGAGTTCGCCTTCAGTACCTCAGAGCCGACGCAGATTACGGCACCGCCGGCAGCGTCCGGAACGCCTCTGAATTTCTCGACGATCGTTTCCTCGTTATCAGCGGTGATGTCCTCACCGACGTCGACCTGACAAAGGCCATTGAATTTCACCTGCAGCATAACGCGAAGGTAACACTTGTCCTCTATCATAGCCTGAACCCTCTTCAGTACGGCGTCGTCATCACTCGGGACGACGGGAGAATCGTTCGTTTCGTCGAAAAGCCAACTTGGGGGGAGGTCTTCAGTGATACGATCAATACAGGCATTTACATCATCGAGCCGGATGTGCTCGAGGTTGTTCCGAAAAAAGAGGAATTCGACTTCAGCAAGAACCTTTTCCCTTTGTTGCTCGAGAGGGAAGAACCACTCTTCGGTTATGCACCGGAAGGATACTGGAGAGATATCGGAAATCTCACAGAGTATCAAGAAGCTCATTGGGATGCGCTCGCTGGTCGGGTGAGAGTTGAGTTCCCCGGCAAAAAAGAAGCGAATGCTTATGTCGGGGAAGGGACGAAACTCCCGGAAAGTGCAGCGGAATGGAAACAGCCCGTGGTTCTCGGTGAAAATTGCACACTTGGAGGCGATGTAATTCTGGCGAATTCAGTGATCGGTGACGGCGTGACGATTGAGCCCGGGGCTATCATCAAGGATTCAGTCATCTGGAACGATGTCACGATTCGCCGCGGAGTCCAGTTGACCGCAGACGTCGTGGCGACGGGCACTGTGATTGGTGAAGAAACCGTTGTCTCTGGAAACGTCTTCATCGGCGAAAAATGTATGATCGGTTCAAGGGTGCGTTTGGCGGGAAACATCAAGCTCTGGCCTGCGAAGATCGTCGACGAAGGGGCGGTCCTGACGAAAAGCCTCGTCTGGGAAAACCGATGGACGCGGGAGCTTTTCGCAGACGCCCGCATTACGGGGTACTCAAACATCGAGATGAATCCCGAATTCGGAGCAAGGCTCGGGGCGGCTTTTGGTGCATTCGTGGGAGCGGGAAAGACCGTCGCTACAAGTCGGGACGCGGACAATGTCTCACGGATGATGAACCGTGCAATCATCTGTGGCTTGATTTCGGCTGGCGTGGATGTTCACGACCTCCGAGCGACTCCAATTCCCATTCTACGTCATGAGCTTCGGACCGGAAAAGAATTCGGTGGGGTCCATGTGCGGAAATCTCCATACGACCGACAGCTGACAGATGTGATTTTCTTTGATGCTGGAGGGAAGGACCTACCCGTCGCGAAGACGAAGACGATTGAGAGGCTCTTTTTTGGAGAGGAAGTGCCGCGTGTCGCCCCGGAGAAAGTTGGCTCCATCCATTTCCCGGAGCGAACG
>JBBIJH010000105.1:0-9237 GCA_037446075.1 Ignavibacteriales bacterium | reverse complement strand
GAATGCCGTCCTGAGAAACATTCTCCGCACTCTGAATAACATTCACTATCCGAGCGCGGAGGAGGATCCTGTGAAATACCTCTCGACCGTCTACTCCCATCCAGCGTGGATGGTGAAACGATGGGTGTCGAGATACGGTTTCAGTGAGACTGAAAAGCTTCTCATCGCGAACAACAAGAAGCCGGAACTTACCCTTCGTGTGAATCGGTTGAAGACCGACGTGCCCACAATGATCGCCTACCTGGAGCAGCATCAGGTCCCGTACACAAAATCGCCGTACCTGGAATATTTTATCAAAGTTCAGCACCTCGCCGACATCTCACAGTCTGAAGCGTTCCGACAGGGCTTGTTCACAGTCCAGGACGAGAGCGCGGGATTGCCTTGCTTGCTCCTCTCTCCTCAACCCGGAGAGCGGATCATCGATCTGTGCGCTGCACCCGGAGGGAAAACCACCTTCATTGGCGAGCTTCTGAAGAACACCGGCGAGATCATCGCGATCGACAAGTACGAGAGTAAGTTGAACCTGATCCGGGAGAACTGCGAGAGGCTGGGTATTCGAAACGTCAAGTACGTTGTCGACGACGGATCGAAATATCAGGGACCGATCGCGGACCGTGTTCTTGTGGATGCCCCTTGCAGCGGGCTCGGTGTTCTCTCAAAAAAACCTGACATCAAGTGGAAACGAGAGCTTGAGGATATTAACGATCTAAATGTTCTTCAAATGGAACTTCTCGAGAATGCGGCAAGGCTAGTGAAACCCGGCGGGGTCATCGTTTACAGCACTTGCACGATTGAACCCGAAGAAAACATGCAACTCGTGAAGACATTCCTTGAGCGCCATTCAGGCTTTACAATCGAGGATCCGAAAAAACATGTGGCACCCGAACTGACCACGGTCGATGGCTATATCGAGAGCTTTCCGCATCGGCACGGCATGGATGGGTCTTTTGCAATCAGGTTGATCAGAACAGTGTAGCTTCACAAACCCATTGCTTTTTCTCATTCCTTTCGATAGTTTCCAGATGCCTTCGGTTCCTCGCCCTTCATCTGAGAGAGGATTTCTCCAATGAGATACGCTTCCCTTGCCCTCATCTCCGTTCTTAGCTCAGTATCACTCTTCTTCACGGTAATTCTTCAACATCGGGAGACAGTGCACTCCCACGCGAGCGACATGCTTACATGCACTTTTTCGATTGCGGCATACGATCCAGAAACCGGCGACCTTGGCGTGGCGGTGCAGTCGAAATTCCCGAACGTCCGTGCGGTCGTGCCTTGGGCGGAAGCGAACGTTGGGGCGGTGGCTACACAAGCTCTTGCCAACGCAAGCTACGGGCCAAAGGGTTTAGCACTGATCCAGAATGGCGCGACAGCGGAGGAAGCGCTGAGGATTCTTATTGCAAATGACTCGCTCCGAGACGAACGTCAAGCAGGCATCGTGGACGCGAAAGGGAATGCTGCTACGTGGACGGGTCGAAATACGTTTGATTGGGCGGGCGGGAATGCTGGCGGCAACTGGGGAACGAGGGGAGAGATTGTGGCAGGCAAGTACTTCGCAGCGCAGGGGAATATTCTCGTTGGGAAGGAGACGATTGAGGCAATGGTGAGGACGTTTCAGGACACGCGGGGATCGTTGGCAGACAAACTTGTCGCGGCTCTCGTTGCGGGAGGAAAAGCGGGAGGAGACCGCCGGGGAGAACAGTCCGCGGCGCTGCTTGTAGTCCGCAAAGGAGCGGGGTATCAAGGCGCGCTAGACAATTTCATTGACATCAGTATTTATGACCACCCCCATCCGTTGCAGGAACTCGAGCGACTCTACTCCATTCATAAGTTGTATTTCTTTAAGACAGATCCCAGGAATCTTGTCAAAATCGACGCTGTATTGTGTCGCGAGCTTCAACAGATCATGCGGGACCGCGGATTCTACAAGGGCGAGGTCAATGGCACTTTCGATGCGGTGACGAAGAAATCCCTCCAGGATTTCATGTACTGGGAAAACTATGACGAGCGAGTTCGGAACGATGACCTCATCGACAGAGAAGTCCTGGAAGATATCCGTAAGAACTATCACGATTGGAAAGAGAAGAAACCGTGATCCCGACGACAGCGGATCCAACATTAGGAGAACTCTGAATGAACCTGATGAAAGCGGTGGTGAAAATCCGCCCGGAGCCGGGACAGGAATGGCCGAAGGGACTCGAGTTTGTGGAGCGAGAAATTCCAGAGGTGAGGGAACCAGACGATGTTAAATTGAAGGTAGTCGCTGCTGGAATTTGCGGTACTGACGTATCGGTCTACAATGCAAAAGAGTCTCTGAGGGAGGAGATGTCGGGACTCACGGCACCGAATGTGGTTCTCGGTCATGAGTTTTGTGGAAAGATCGTTGACGCTGGACCAATGGGGAGGCGCTACCTGGCCAAACTGCTTCTCTCGAAGAGTAGCCAGAGCGCTCAGGTGCGGAAGTTTGTCAAGATGCGCTCCGCGACTGAACTTGCGCGCGACAAGAGATTGCTGAGTTTCCTACACGATCGTTTCAATGCGACGGCGGAGATGCATCTAACCTGCGGCACTTGCTACCAGTGCCGCCATGGTGAACGACACGTCTGCCACAACACGGTCATCAAGGGAATTCAAGCCGATGGGGCTTTCGCCGAGTACCTTGTGGTGCCGGCTCAGAATATTCTCCTCTACGGAGAAGACGAGATTCCAGCAGAAATCGTCGCTTTCATGGACGCGATCGGAAATGCAACTCATACTGTGCAGTCCGTTCTGGTCAGAGGGAAGGCGGTCGCAGTCCTCGGCTGCGGTGTCCAGGGGCTGATGGCGATCGCCGTGGCGAGACAAATGGGCGCCGCGCGGATCTATGCAACAGATGCCTCGCACGGTGAATTCAGCCACGAGAAACTGGAGAAGAAACGCTTCCGCGTCGCAAAGCGCTTCGGTGCAAACCACTGTTTCGATGTGAATATTGACCGAGAGAAGGAACGATTCTACAAGACTGTGATGCAAGAGACGCGCGATACGGGCGTCGATGCCGTCTTCGAGATGTCTGGGAATTACCGTGCATATGAAGATGCCTTCAAGGTAGTACGGAAGGGTGGCACGATTTCCCTGCTTGGCTTGCCGGGCGGACACATGGTGGTTGATTTTTCCAAGGACATCATCTTCAGAGGCATCACGATTCATGGAATCATCGGTAGAAGAGTCTTCGAGACGTGGGATGTGATGACAGATCTCCTGAAGAGAGGACTTGCAAGGAAGTTCATCAACGATGGATTCATAACGCACGACCTACCACTCGAGGAATTCGAAGAAGGATTCAACGCGATCATGGATGGGGATGCCTTGAAGGTTCTCCTCAGGCCTTAACCTTCCTCACGAATGGTTTCTAAAGGGAGCTATCCCATGGTTACCGTACGCGAAGTTTTGTCCGCCGAGTTGGCTCGACTCGAAGAAAGTAAGACGTACAAATACGAAACCCCTCTCGAGAGTCCACAGGCCGGGATTGTAAAGGTCCATGGCAAGGATGTCATCATGCTTGCCTCGAACAACTATCTTGGTCTCTCGAATCATCCGGCCGTGAAAAAAGCGGCAATCGAAGCGACGAAAAAGTATGGGTATGGCGTCGCATCAGTTCGATTCCTCTGTGGCACGCAGACGCTCCACCTCCAACTAGAACAAAAGATCTCACAGTTTCTTGGCATGGAAGATACGATTCTCTTTTCTTCTTGCTTCTCCGCCAACGAAGGCTTCTTTGCATCGCTGGTCAATGAAAAGTTAGGATTCGAAAGCTACAAGGATGTGATTTATAGCGACCGACTCAATCACGCCAGCATTATCGACGGGCAACGCCTCTGCCGACCTGAGGCGGTAGAAAAGAAAATCTTCGGCCATCGCGACGTGAAAGAACTTGGAAGAATGCTGGAAGAAGACAAGGCGAAAGACTACCGATTTCGTATCATCGCGACGGATGGAGTCTTCAGCATGGAGGGTGATCTCGCTCCCTTGCCTGAGCTTCTTGAACTCGCTCACCGGTACGGGGCAATCCTCTTTGTCGATGATTCTCATGGCATCGGTGCCCTAGGGAAAAGGGGAAGAGGAACCGCCGAGGAGTTGGGAGTTCATGGAAAGATTGATGTGATCAGTGGAACATTGGGAAAAGCGATCGGAGGTGCGGCTGGCGGATTCGTGAGCGGACCCAAGGAGATGATTGCCTACCTGCGGCAGAAATCCCGGCCATATACTTTCTCCAATTCCCTTCCGCCGCCCATCGTGTACGCAACGATGGCGGCACTCGATCTCCTGAAGAAAGATCCGTCTATCTTGCAGAGGCTCCATGAGAACACGGCGTACTTTCGGCGAGAGATGACGAAGCTCGGATTCAGGATCCTCGAAGGGATTCACCCGATTGTCCCGATTATGCTTGGCGAAGCCGCAATTGCTCAAGACATGGCGGCTGCGCTCTTGAAAGCGGGTGTGTATATCAAAGGATTGTGGTTTCCGGTTGTCCCTCGTGGCGAAGCTCGTCTCCGCGCGCAGATTTCCGCTGCGCTTACAAAGAAAGACCTTGACCGCGCGCTGGATGCATTCGAGCGTGTGGGGAAAAAGATGAAAGTAATCTAACGACTGGCATGGCTGAATCAAAGAAGATACGCTTTCTTTTCTTGGATCTGCTGCGCGGATGGGCCGCAATCTTGATGATCGAAGGCCATGTTCTCAACAGCCTTCTGCGCACTGATCTGAAAGAGACAGCAGCCTTTCACGCGCTCCACTTTATCGGAGGTCTAGTCCCATCCACTTTTCTTTTCCTGACGGGGTTTACGTTCATGGTTGTTGCACAACGGAAATGGGACGATTACCTCCACCTCAAGAGACCTCTATTCAACCAGTTAGGCCGGTTATTCTTTATTCTTTTTGTGGGATATGCTCTTCATTTACCTTATCTGTCCTTGCGGAAAACCTTCCAGGAGTCGACTCCTGAGCAGCTTGCATCGTTCTTTCAGGTCGATGCGCTACAGAACATCGCAGTTAGTCTTTTCCTCCTGCTCGTGTTGCTCTTAGTACTCCGGCATCGCGGGCACTTGGCCTTCGCCGCACTGGCGGTCGCGTTAGGAATCATCTATGCCACGCCCGTCATGTGGGAGTACGATTTTTCCCGATCTCTGGCTCTTCCTCTGGCGAGTTATCTTAACGCGGACCATGGTTCGTACTTCCCACTTTTCCCGTGGACTGCCTTTGTCCTTCTCGGCGCTGTCACATCACATCTCTTTTTGACGGCTCGTGCTCGAGGGGCAGAAAGAGGTATGGTGAGAAACTTCTTCTTGGGTGGATTGGGCTTGATCTTGGGGGGGATTATCTCTGACAGGATTCCGATCCAGATCTATCGAACTTATGATTTCTGGCATACGAGTCCGAGTTTCTTCATGATCCAGTTAGGCCTGACGCTTATTATTTTGGCCACCTTCTGGCTGTATAATGCGAAATGGCGACCACAGTCCTCATTCCTGCAGTATGTCGGCCAACAGTCCTTGTTTGTGTACGTTCTTCATCTCGTTCTTCTCCACGGGTCGGTCGTGCCTCATCCCTACCTAGAAAAGTTCTTGAGTCTCAGCCTAAACTTCGGCGAGTGCGCCCTCGTTTTCCTCGGCATCACAGGGGTCTGCTGCACAGCGGGTTACATGTTGCATCATCTTAAGGTGAACGCTCGGATTCCTCTCTGGATACTCAAGTACAGCCTGGTGGGTTTGTTCATCTACTCGATCATCACGAGGCCGTATTGAGATAGCTTTGAACTTTCTCATCAGTTTAAGTACCTAAGCCACTTATGAAGGAAGCTTGCAGGATAATTCCGGGACGGCTGTCTTCAACGGCCGAGAAGTATTCTTCCTCATAATTCTTCAGCTGATGCAGAGGAGCTTACTTTGAAGAGGTGGCTTATTGATCGCGGTCCTATTCCTCCGCGGGCAGGTCCGTTTTCACAGGTACATTCTTCTCAAAGTCCCAGAACGTCTTCCTTGTCAGATCAGAGAGCGCGATCTTCAGGTCAAAGAGCGCATTCAGGCTGTTGATCTTTGCGTCCGTCAATCTCCTCTGCTCTTGGACCAGCTCGTCGCTTTTGATCGAGCCGGCTTTGAACCGCTCCACGCTGATAGCATAGCTCTTCTCGGCGAGTTCCTCCCCCTTGCGAGTGACTTCGAGTCGGGACTGAGCCAGCCGGATACGATTTAAGAGATCGAGAACCTCCTGGACAATCTGCTTCTCCTGGTTTGCATACGTGATCTCGGCGTTGCGGAGGTTTGCCTCAGCAGCCTCAGTGGCTGTCCGGTTTCTTCCCCAGTCCCAGATTGGTAACGAGACAGTGAGCACGACGCTCCGAGTCTTGTTGAAATCATGAAAGACATCCTGCACCCTCTCATCATTTCGACTCAGGCCGTAATTGGCAATGAGATTGGCCTTGAAGCTTCTCTGGGCACGCGTGTTCGTGACATCGATCTCCCGAAGCTGACGGTCAATGTCGGCGTTCTTCAACTCCACTCGATTGGCAAGAGCTTCTCGGATAGCCTTGGCCGAATCAATCGAAATGGCAGGAGCAGTAGTGTCCACAGCAACGGTGATTTCTTCATCAATTGGAAGTCCGATAAGAACTTTGAAAGAGTTTCTCGCTGCATCCAGATCCGCCATCCGGTTGAGGAGATCATTTCGACTGCTTGCTAACTCTACCTCCAGCTTCAGCATTTCCACCTCCGGGATTACACCGGCTTTGAACTTGTTTACTGCGGTATTGTACGAGTCTTCTCTCTGCCGAGCATCAGCGCCTGCAATTTCCGCTCGCTGCGTCAAGCGATAAAGGTTGTAGAAAGCCAGCGTGACGTTGTACACGATATCCAGCCTGGCCTTCGAGTACGATCCCGTTGCTCGGTCTAAGTTTAGCTCAGCCTGGCGGAGCTGGAGCTGTTGAGAATTGGGTGTGAACAGAGGCTGAACGAGCTGCAGAGCCACGTTCGTGTAGTAATCACGGTTGGTCCCGCGGATCTCGCTGAACTGGTCTCTTCCGAAGAGCGAACCGATGATGGAGAACGTTCCGTTTGTGACAATCAGAGGCTGGTTGATAGCCAACCGTCCCTCGAGGCGCGTTTCGCCGATTTGGTAGAACTGCGTCAATTGGCTGATGGGGTTGAACTGTTGGGACAGCAATCGATTGTATCTCGGTAGGTCGAGACTGAGATCTACGGTCGAAAGCAATCCCAGCTTTGTCGCCCTCAGGTTCTTTTGCTGACTGGATAGCGTCAGGTTTGCATTCTGCATGCTATAGCTTTCTCTCAACGCGATCGAGATGCTTTCATCAAGTGTGAGAACCCTCTGGCCGGTGGCGCTATTGAGGGAGATACCACAGCATATGATGAGAAGAAACATTCGTCTCATTGTGTATCCCTTTCGAGTGGACTATGAAGAAAGAAGGAAAAAACTTCGCCGATGGCAAAGAGGTTAGCTTGTCGGGATCATTCGTACCGGAGGGACTCAATCGGATCCTTTTCGGCTGCCTGCTTGGCGGGCAGTATTCCAAACGAAATACCAACCGCAGCCGAAACGAAAAATGCCAGCAAGATGGAGGAAGGTGCGACAAGTGTTCGCCAACCTGCGTAAAGAGTGATTACCTTCGTGAGGCCGTAGCCAACTCCGATGCCAATCATGCCGCCGACGAGACTCACGAAAATTGCTTCAGAGAGAAACTGGTAGAGGATGTCTCTCTGTGTCGCACCGCACGCCCTGCGGATTCCAATTTCCTTTGTCCTCTCCAGAACGCTTGCAAGCATAATGTTCATGATGCCGATACCGCCAACAAGGAGGGAGATACCAGCGATGGCGCCCATGACGATGTTGAAAATTCTCTGTGTCTGCTGACTTTGACGGAGCAGTTCTTCAGGAATGGTGATCTCATAGTCGCTCACGTTGAAGTGACGTCGCTCGAGAATCCGCCGGATCACCCTGTAGGCTTCTGATATGTACTTCGAGGCTTGCACTTGGACAGTAATCTGATCGATGAGATTCTTGTCGATGGCTGTCGCATCACTGCTGGAAAAAACCATGAAGCCCGGACCTCCAAAGAACTGAGCAGCGCCCCCTTCCTTCGTGCGTTGAATCTTTTGCTGCGCTGTCGTCAGCGGAATGTACACGTCCTGATTCAGGTCACGTATGTTGAACTGCCCTGCGAGCTTTCCTGATGCGGCTTTTGGCTCTGTCACGCCGATAACGAGGAACCAGAGTTCACCGATCTTAATCCGTTTCCCCATCGCTTGCTCAAACCGAAAAAGGGTTTCCTTTACCTTGCTGCCGACTACGCAGACGTTGTCTTGATTCTGAAGGTGCGAGGCATGGATAAAAGAACCTTCCTTCATCACAACATTGAAGATGTCCTGATATGCCGGCGTAGTCCCGATCAGTCGGATGTCCGTCCGCTGGTTGTTATAATACGCCGTCATGGAATACTCCCATTGCGGCGTCACTGACGTGATAAACGGACAGATCTCGGAGAAGCTGCGAGCGTCGGCAAGGTTCAGGCCCGGAGAGAAACTTGCTTGCGCACCCTTGAAACCGGCAGCCGTAGCTGGCTTGGCCCGAACGATGATGTTGTTCATCCCCATAAGCTGGATTTGATCGAGCGCCTCTTGTTTCGCTCCTTCTCCAATCGAGAGCATGGAGATCACTGCCGCCACCCCAAAGATGATGCCGAGGGCGGTAAGGGAGGAACGAAGGCGGTGACCTCGTAGACCCGCGAGGCCGACTTTGATGTTCTCAGTGAGATTCATAGGCCGCTCGTACGGATGGCAGGTTTCTGAGCAGGCGTTCCTTTGGGAAGCGATTCTTCCGGTTTTTCCTTTGGGTTTCGGAGAGCAACAGCCTCCCCTTCTTTCAGTCCGTCAAGGATGACGACGTAATTTGAGTTCTTCGCTCCTGTCTTCACAATACGCTCCTTCGCATTCGAGCCGTCGACACGGTAAACTATCGTGTTTCCCTTTTCTTCGAACACAGATTCAATTGGGACATAGACAACGTCCGGGATTGTCTCCATGATGACTTCGTTGCTTGTGGTCATCCCGGGCTTCAGGATGGGATCCGTTCCCTCGATGTCGACGACCACTTCGAATTGTTTCACAGTGCTCGTCCTATCCTTCGTTCTACCGATAGTTGCAACTGAAGTGACGGAACCCCAGAACTCTTTATCCGGAAAAGCGTCCAGCT
>JBBIJH010000104.1:0-9255 GCA_037446075.1 Ignavibacteriales bacterium | reverse complement strand
GAACTGGCGAAGAAGCCCGAGAAAATCCCTGTGGAAGTGAAGGACTACCCTGGTTTCGTCTCCAACCGTCTTCTAATTCCGATGATCAACGAAGCCATCTATTGTGTGATGGAGGGCATAGCCACTCCTGAAGCTGTGGACACGGTAATGAAGCTTGGAATGAATCATCCCCTTGGTCCTCTTGCCCTTGCCGATCTCATCGGCTTGGATGTCTGTCTGTCGATTATGGAGACCCTACACGAAGGCCTGGGCGACGCGAAATATAGACCGTGCCCTTTGCTGAGGAAGATGGTAGCCGCCGGATACCTTGGTCGCAAAACGGGAAGGGGCTTCTACACGTACACGGTCGGATCATAAGAAATTCTTCGCCAGTTCCATCACCAATATCGTCGTCTCATCAGAAGTCAAGAGACCACGGATGATTTCAACCAATTTCATGACTGGGACTGGGCTCATGAAGTGCATTCCGATGCATTTCTGCGGTCGCTTCGTCGACGCAGCGAGTTCTGTAATCGAGATCGAGGATGTGTTCGATGCGAGGATCGCTTGGGCATCACAGAGCCGGTCGAGATCGGAAAAGATTCGTCTCTTCAGGGCGGCATCCTCGACCACTGCCTCGACAACAAGGTGAGAACCTCGAACGCTTGCTGTAAGATCCGTCGAGGTTTGAATCCGGCTGAGAGCCTGGCTCTTCTGGTCCTCA
The DNA here is from genome assembly GCA_037446075.1 of Ignavibacteriales bacterium. Lineage (GTDB taxonomy): Bacteria > Bacteroidota > Ignavibacteria > UBA10030 > JAHEZR01 > JBBIJH01. The sequence goes on along the minus strand of JBBIJH010000104.1, from coordinate 8,552 downwards.
CTCAGAGTCCCCTTTTTGATCTGGCGATCCATGTTTGTCCGGATCGTGGAGACGGCTCGATCTAGAATTTCCTGCTTGACGTCATGGAGGAGGACGTTAAAACCGTACTGAGCAAACACATGGGCAATGCCGTTGCCCATCGTGCCAGCGCCGATTACACTGATCTGTTTGATTTCCATGGTAGTTTATAGGGAGTTAAGGGTGTTAGCGCTCCACGACCATTCCGCTCGCTTCGCCGCCACCAATGCAGAGGGCGGCAAGCCCGCGTTTGGCATTCCGTTGTTTCATCGCATAGAGAAGAGTCACAAGGATCCGTGCCCCACTTGCCCCGATGGGATGTCCGAGAGCCACCGCTCCGCCGTTCACGTTCACTTTCCCCACGTCCAGCCCAAGTATCTTGTTGACAGCGAGACTGACCACGGCAAATGCTTCGTTGATCTCGAAGAGATCGATGTCGCCGAGACTCAGCTTGACTTTTTTCAGGACTTTTTCAATGACGTCCGCAGGAGCTGTCGTGAACCACTCTGGCTTCTTTGCCGAAGACGCAAAACCGACGATGCGCGCGAGAGGTGAGATGCCAAGGCTCTTCGCCCTCTCTGCAGACATGACGACGACGGCAGCGGCCCCATCGTTAATCTTTGACGCGTTTGCCGCAGTGATCGTGCCATCCTTTTGAAAAGCAGGCTTCAGTTGAGGAATTTTCTCAAATTTCACTTTCTTCGGCTCTTCGTCCTCTGTAACCGTCGTCAATTCATCACCTTTGCCCGGGATCGGGACCGGCACGATCTCGTCCTTGAACAGCGAGGTCCTTTGTGCATCGAGCGCTCTTCGATAGCTCATGATCGCAAACTCGTCTTGTGCCTCGCGAGGGATGCTGCACTCCCTCGCACAGATTTCTCCCGCATTCCCCATATGGAAATCATTATAGACATCCCACAGACCATCTTTGATCATCGAATCAATCAACTGCGCGTGTCCAAGCCGATAACCACTACGCGCCTTCTCGAGAAGATACGGCGCATTCGACATGCTCTCCATCCCCCCAGCAACAATGATGTCTGCATCTCCGAGGGCAATCGCTTGAGCAGCCAGCATCACAGCCTTGAGACCAGACCCGCAAACCTTGTTGATCGTCATACACTCCACACTCTCGGGCAGGCCAGCGAGGAGGGCGGCCTGACGTGCTGGCGCTTGACCCAAGCCCGCCGTCAAGACGCAACCCATGATGACCTCGTCGACGACGCTTTTCTCGATTCCCACCCTCTCGATCGCTTCTTTAATGACGAGAGCACCAAGCCGAGCTGCGGACAAAGCGCTCAGGGAACCGCCGAAGGAACCGATCGGCGTTCGGCATCCGCTCGCAATCACTACTTCACGCATGAGATTCACCTCGGGAAAGGGGAAAGAATTTTTCTTGCGCTTGAAAGTTAAGGCAATTCTCAGAGAGAGTCAAGGAAGTTTAGTGCACGAAAAGAAAAAAGCCTCGGCGGTCCGAGGCTCTTGCTCAGCTATTCATCATTTTTAGGAATTCCTTGTTCCCTTTTGTCCCTCTCATTTTCTCCAATAGGAATTCCATCGCTTCGACAGGCGAGAAATCACTCAAGAGCTTGCGAAGAATCCAGACCCGGTTCAATTCCTCAGAATCGAGAAGCAACTCTTCTTTCCGAGTTCCGGAACGATTCACATCGATAGCCGGGAAGATGCGCCTGTCGCTGAGCTTTCGATCGAGGACGACTTCACTATTGCCCGTGCCCTTGAATTCCTCAAAGATCACTTCGTCCATTCTGCTTCCCGTCTCGATCAAGGCTGTCGCAATAATCGTAAGGCTACCCCCCTCTTCGATATTCCGGGCAGCACCAAAGAATCGCTTTGGCTTGTGGAGTGCGTTGGCATCGACACCGCCAGAGAGAATCTTGCCACTGTGGGGTACAACCGTGTTGTGCGCCCGCGCAAGTCTCGTGATGCTGTCAAGGAGGATCACAACATCACGTTTCGCTTCAACCAGTCTCTTTGCTTTTTCGAGCACCATGTCTGCAACTTGGACGTGCCGCTCGGGCGGCTCATCGAACGTGGAGCTAATCACCTCCGCACTGACGTTTCGTTCCATATCGGTCACTTCTTCGGGCCGTTCGTCGATGAGCAGAACAATCAGCTTCACCTCTGGATGGTTTCGAGTAATGCTGTTCGCGATCTTCTGTAGGAGGATGGTCTTCCCTGCCTTTGGGGGGGACACGATCATCCCACGTTGTCCCTTCCCGATCGGCGAGAGAAGATCCATGATGCGCATAGAGTATTCACCCGGTGCCGTTTCGAGCTTCAGACGAGATGTGGGATAGAGCGGGGTTAGGTTATCGAAGAGAACACGCTCTCGGATCGATTCCGGATCCTGATCGTTCACTGCTTCAACACGCAGGAGAGCGAAGAACCGCTCGCCCTCCTTCGGCGGCCTCACCTGACCACTGACTGTATCGCCCGTTCGCAGGCTGAATTTCTTGATCTGGGACGGTGAGACATAGATATCATCCGGCGAGGGGAGATAGTTATAGTCCACGGATCGGAGGAAACCATAGCCGTCGGGTAAGACCTCCAGCACCCCCTTGCTAAAGCTGAGGCCTTCTTCTTCAGTTTGCGCCTCGAGAATTTTGAAAATTAAATCTTGCTTGCGAAGATCGCTGTAGCCAGAAATGTTTAGCTCTTTGGCAAGCTTTGAGAGCTCAGAGATCTTCTTGGACTTGAGCTCAGCAATGTCCATTGGCATGGCTCAAAAACCCCTCTATTGTTGATTCAAAACTTGTTAGCAAAAGAGAAAAAGGACAACAGTTCTAAATGAGCAGAGCCGGATTTTCTCTAGGTTGGTTGGGAGAACTGCTTACTGAGAAACGATTTGAGGTAGCGGCTATCTGGCGCTTACGAAATGAATCCGTGCAGTATTAGTGAGCTCCCCTTTCTTGCCCAGTGAAATATAGCGAATTCAAACCTCTTTGTCAAGTCCATCCCCCAAATTGACCTCGCGGGCATTGATATCTAACTCCCTGGGAAAACCTTGTAGAGCAGCAGATAAACGAGGACCCCGGTCACCGAGACGTACACCCAGATAGGGTATGTCCACCGAGCGATCCGCCTGTGCCTCCTAAAATCTCCTCGGAGGCCTCTCAAAAGAGTGATAATCGACAAAGGAACGATCCCGGCTGCAAGAGTTGCGTGCGAAAGCAGGATGCTGTAATAAACGGGTCGTATCCAACCCCGGCCAGCAAAGGGAACCGAACCTACATTGGCGTGGTAAACCACGTAAGACACGAGGAATACGAAAGAGACAGTAAAAGCAGAGATCATGCACGCGCGATGGACCTTCATGTTGTTACGCTTGATGAACTGATGGCCAACGGCAAGCAGGGCGGCACTCAAAGAATTTAGTGTCGCATTGAGAGCTGGCAGATCAGTCAGAGAAATCAAAGGTCTCCCGACAATTTCAGATGGAGAAGCCTATGTCACCAGATTTTATCGATGGCAATAATAACCATCAAGCTGGGAAGATAGAGAAGAGAAACAGAGAAGACTCGACGAGCCCGTGTATTCGACCTCCACAGCATCTCATTCTTCGCGCTCTGAGGGTCCCTCGCAAACATGATCCCCGATCCAAGGAAGAGAATGCCCGCAATGAGTGCACCAATTAGATAAAGCTGACCGACGACTCCGACAAGGCCAAGTGAAGCACTCGCTGCTATCAACGCAGCGCAACTCAAGATGATCTCGTTGCTCGTGCGCGACCCCCTCTCATCCACAACTGTGAGCATCCTGAAGCCAGCACGCGCATAATCTTTCCGGTACAGCCACGCGAGAGAATGGAAGTGAGGAATCTGCCAGAAGAGAAGAATTGCGAACAGAATGATCGCCGGAGCGGAAAGCTCGTTCCTGACCACCGTCCAGCCCATGACGGGGGGGAGCGCGCCCGGGATTCCTCCGACCCAAGTCGCGAGTGGGGTCTGCCTCTTTAGTGGGGTGTAGACAAATAGATACGTGACGAGAGTGAGAACTCCAAGTAAACCAGTAAGAACATTCGCAGTGACTGTGAGGATCGTGATTCCCACCAGCGAGGACAGAAGACCAAAGGACAAAGCTTCCACTGGCAGCACGCGACCGGAGGGAAGTGGCCTTCTTTCCGTTCTCCTCATTCTTGCGTCGTAATCGCGCTCCACGTACTGATTCAGCGCCCCTGCTCCACCCCCGACGAGCAGCGTTCCAATTCCAGTCCACAGAAAACCCAGAAGATTAAATGATGAGGTCGATGCGAGGTAGAAACCACAGAGGGATGTTAAGACTGAGAGTCCGGTGAGCTCGGGCTTCATGAGTTCAATGAAAGCAATCGCACGTGAATGAGCGAGACGCAAATCAAAGGCTCCAACTCTGCAGCTCATGCGATTGCTTCCTCTCCGATTGATGAAACCGGAAGCTTAACCACCTGGGCCCCGGAAACCCGGCCTACGTGTAATGTGAGGATTACCGAAGCCACCAGCAGGAGTGCCCCGACGGCAACATGGGCAGTCGTTACATCTACTGCCTTCCGAAGGACAACCGTGAGAGACCCAAGAGTTACCTGCAAAACGACGAGACCAAGAAGAACTTTGCTGATGGAAGCTATCCGCTTAGAACCACCCAGCTGTGCCCGACTCCGCAAATACGTCCATACGATCATTCCGACAACGACAACCGCCCAGTATCGGTGAAGCAGGTGGATGACGATCTGCGGAGCAGTGACAGCGTGTTCCGACGCGGCTCGTATTTCCAGTTGAAAGAGCTGTCGATTGTACTCGGCCAAGGATTCTGCAGAGAGAGAAGGAAAGACTTGGCCGAAGGCCAGCGGGAAATCCGGAACCGCGAGGCCGGATTGAGTGTGCCGCATCAGCGCGCCGAGTATAAGTTGGATATAGACCGCTGCTGAAGTTAAGACACAGAGAGCGAGGAGTGAGGGGTTTCGATCAGTTATCCTTATTTCAGGATGATTACTTAACCACCACCGCGAGGTGAAGAGGGAAATGGAAGCAACGATACAAAAAAATGTCTGAGCCAGAGTCGCGTGACCCACGGAGATCGGAGTAGGAAGAAGGAAGAGAACCGTCAGGCCACCCAGCACTCCCTGAGTGAGGACGGCGAGCAACCCCAGGAGAGCGAGAATCCGCAGCCACTTTCGACTCTCCTTTTTCCAGATCCAAGCAGTCAATACAATCGTTAGCAACCCAACAAAAGAAGCCATCATCCGGTGGCCGTGCTCGTACAAGATGCCCCCCACCATCGGAGGCATCAACTTACCATAGGATAGTGGCCAGTCCGGGACGGCCAGGCCTGAGCCTGTACTCGTGACCAAGCCGCCAGCGATGATGAGCAGAAACGTGCAGACGGCAGTGACGACCGAGAAAACGTGAAGGGATTTGTTATACATTCGGAGTGGGTTGACTTTGAGGACAATGAGATCAAGCCCGCTGCTACTCAGCTGAACCGGCGAATTCCTGGACAAACGGAGGGGTCTCTCTTAACCAAGAATCAAACTCCTCCCGGCTCTGAACGTAAAGGGAACCGTGCATTCGATAGTGGCCAAGCCCGCATAGCTGAGCGCACGCGATATCATAAACTCCCACCTTCGTCGGGATGAACCATATGGGGATCACATCGCCTGGAATGGCATCCTGCTTTACGCGCATTACCGGGACATTGAAACTGTGGACAACATCCTTGCTCGAGAGATAGGCGATGACGGGCTTGTCGACGGGGAGATGAAGCTCATTGATCGTCGTAATGTCATCACTCGCTGCCACGTCGGCTGTGTCAAGACCGAGGGGATTCGCGGCAGAGACAAGATGAATGTCTGTCCTGCCAAAGACTCCATCCGCACCGGGGTAGTGGATATTCCAGTTAAATTGTTCAGCGACAACCCGTACGAGGATTGCATCTTTCTCCGGCGGGAAGGCGTTCACACGCTTCGCCCAGAGCGGAACCGCGAACCCAATGATGAGAACCGCCTCGAAAATCGCCACCGCTCCTTCCAGATACGTCGACGCGTGACTCTTGACACCCGCGTAGCTTGCTTTCGCGTGCCTCGACCTCCGGAATCTTATGATCGTATAGATATAAAATGAGCCCCACCCGACAAACAACGCGAGCATCAGCCAGTGCACAATGCCGAGCATGTGATCAATCTCTGCACCATGCGCCGAAGCGAGCGGTGGGAGTCCAAGATAGTGTTCCATCGACTAGAAACCTTCCTTTCCGTTAGGACTGGGTGGGTCCACTGTCCCACCCACGTGAGTCTTGATCTTTTTCTCACATAGATGAAGAAAGAGGCAATGCCTCCGAGGACCGTCCCGGTAATTCCAATGAGTGCCAAGATGGCAATCCTCACACCAGCAGTCATCGCGCCGTTCTTGTCACCAAAACAGACGGGGCAAGCAGCGGCGTCCGCTGGCAAGGCGAGCCAGACAAAGGAAACGGTTGTAAGAATCACTCGGCGAACTTGCTTCAAGTTCCCCATCGCACAGATCCCTATCTCCTTCATTCATAGAAAGCGAATGTGCTTGAACTTCCGAAGGAATCGGATCCCGTAGACCACCAGTGACGCCCCGATGAGAACTGAGAGAAATGCACCCAAGAAATTGACCGGGGCGCTCACTCCAGAGGATGGAATCAGAACCCAGATTCCGAAACCGAAGGCAAGCATCGCAGAGACAGAAATGAAAACGATATGGAATGCCTTCAAGGACATCTATCTCGCTATCCTGTCGCTCCATTCTGAAACCGGTAGAAAAAGCAGAGCAACCAAGAAAATTCCCGTCAAAAGAAGAGCGGCGTAGATGAGTTTCCTCTCCGAGATCAAGTGCATAAAATAGCTTGCGACAAGCGAGCCTTTGATCGAAGCGATGAAGATTGCCACAGTTACGGCGGTCGAAATTTTCAAATGCAGGGTCGAGATCGCCACGGTGATGAGCGTTAACGCCAGCAGTGCTACAAAAACCGTGACATAAACCCTTACGTGTCGCTTCACCTCGTCGGCACTCATTTCGCTCATGTTGCCTCCTACAATAAGTAAAGTGATGGAAACAGAAAAATCCAGACAATATCGACAAAGTGCCAGTAGAGTCCAGCAATCTCAACACGGTTTGTGAATCGAGCCGGGTTGCTCTTCCAGATTCTGCTGCCCGGGCCCCAGAGGTATGTGTTCACTATCATGCCGCCAAGAACATGAAGCCCGTGCAGTCCCGTGAGCGTGAAATAGATCGCAAAGAAGGTGCTTTCGCGCGGGAAGATTCCGTGAGAGAACTTGGCCCCGTACTCAAAACCTTTCACGATCAGAAATACAAGTCCAAGAAGTATCGTCAGCCCCATGAACAGCTTGTAACGACTGAAATTCTTCATCATCAACGATGCCCACGACATCACCATCGTCACGCTGGAGGTGATGAGAACCGCCGTGTTCAGTGTGGCAAGGGCTACATTCAGATGCTCCCAGCCGTGTGGCCAGACAGGTGCGCCGACGCGCAGCAGGATGTAGCTCGAGAACAGTGCACCGAACAGCATCACCTCGGACGCGAGAAAGAGCCATATCCCGAGCTTTGCGTTGAAGAGACCCGTATCAGACCGGGTTGTGACGGTATAAGGTATCTCCATAGCTTCAGCTCCTCTCTGGCTCGTTTTGTGGAGTGAAGTCTGTGGGATGGCCCGGCACGCTATACTCATAAGGCCCGCGATAAACCTCCGTTGGTTTCAAGAAATTACCATGAGGTGGCGGAGTCGGGGCAGCGACCCATTCCAAAGTTGTCGCCTCCCATGGGTTCTCCGAGACTTTTTTCCCTTTCGTCATACTCACAAAGAAGTTAACGATAAAAGGAATCTGGAAGAGGAATAACACCCATGCTGCAATCGACATGTACTTATTCAAATAAAGAACCCCTTCGGCGAATCCATAGGTCTGGCCAGCATCGTACAATCGGCGCGAGACACCAGCCAAACCCTGGACAAACATGGGCATGAAGATCACGTTCATGCACACAAGCGTGCCGAACCAATGAATTTTTCCCCAGAAGTCGTTCATCTTTCGCCCAGTCGCCTTTGGAAACCAATAATACACCCCACCAAACAGTGCAAGAATCGTCCCCGGCGCAACGACATAGTGGAAATGGCCGATCACATAATACGTATCATGCAGATGAATGTCCGTGGGTGCAAGCCCGAGTGGAAGGCCCGTCAGCCCCCCGATACCGAACATCGGGAGGAACGAAAGGGGAAAAAGCATCGGCGTTGTAAACCGAATGGATCCTCCCCACAAAGAAACGATCAACGCAGTCAGAATAACAACCGACGGAATGGAGATGATCATTGTCGTAGTCTGGAAGAACGTACTGATTACTGTGCCCATTCCCGTCAGGAACATATGATGGGCCCATACGATGAACGACATGAATCCCAAGAACACCGCTGCATAGACCATAGACCGGTAGCCCCATAAGGGCTTGCGAGTGTTGTTAGCGATGATCTCCGCAACAATGCCCATCGCTGGGAGAATT
>JBBIJH010000103.1:0-9257 GCA_037446075.1 Ignavibacteriales bacterium | reverse complement strand
CACTTACAGCGTTCGGACTGTTGTTGATCCCAACAAGGTCTGAGTCGCATCCTGATGTTAAGAAGTTTACACTGATCATCACCAGGAGGCCGATCATCAAGTTGAGCAATTTTGTTTTCATGAGTCTGTCTCCCGGTTAATAGTTGAAGGTAACACCGAATAGCCAGGATCGGATCTGTGGGAGCGTAAAGTAGTCAAACCCGCGTCCTTCGGCATTCTGGAAGGTATTGATTTCCGGGTCATAACCGCGGTAATTCGTCCATGTCTTCAAGTTTCTGCCCGAGGCTGTCAAAACAATCGATTCGATATTGAAGAACGGAACCTTTCTGAAGCGATACGAAATCGTTAAATCGCGTAGCTTCACATACGAGCCATCCTCAATTCCTACTTCCGTGATACTGTATGCGAACCCGTTTCCATATACGCGATAGTAAACTTCCTTTCTGAGTTGTTCGCCCGGCTGATAGGTTCGTCCACCGGCAAGGCCAAGGTTCGAAGGTGTGGTTCCCAAATAGAGGACTGGTTCGCCGCGTTCGTTGAACCATAGTTCATTTCGGTCTTCGGTATCTCCGTGCGTGCCGAAGTTGTACATGGCTCCCTTCGTACCGTTCCACACCTTGAAGCCCTGAGCGATGTCGATGAGCACCGACACGCTTAGGTCACCGTTCAGGAACGTAAAATCGTTCCGGATCGATCCGATCCAGTCTGGGTCTGCCTTCCCAAGCTCGACAAACTGGGTGGCGAGACGGGGTGCACCCTTAATGCGGAGGCCCAAGAAGTTGTCCCGACGGTTTGGGTCATCAGGATCGCTATACACCAGGTTCCCGTTCGCATCGCGTTGATAGCCGGTGCCCAGCCAGGTTCCTAACGGTCGCCCTTCCTTTGCAATGTTGAAATGGCCCTGGAATGCTCCGCCGATGGTTACATACGAAGTCTCGAATCCCTCGAGCCTGGTCACCTGATTCTTGTTCCGCGCATAGTTGAAGCCAAGGATCCAGGAGAGCCAGCTCTCGCGAATGGGGTTGATGTCTAATTTCACCTCAAATCCCTTGTTCCACATTTTGCCGGCGTTTCGGTACTGGTTTGAATAGCCAGTTGATGTTGGGACGGTCACAAAGAGCAACAAGTCCGAAATATCCTGGCGATAGTATGAGAACTCGAGATTGATCCGTCGATCCCAGAATGCTCCATCGATACCCGTTTCGAATTCCTGCGTTTGCTCAGGTCTGATTGCATTGTTGCCTGCGGAAGTGCTCTGGCGAATCCCTATCTGAGGTGAGCGACTCGCGCTCGTTCCTCGCCCCCATGGATCGAAGAACCCATCTGTCGTATACAGATAGTTCGTCGCATACGTCCCTGGTATTCTGCCAGCCTTCCCCCAAGCCGCTCGTAGCTTGAATTCGTCGATAATCCCTTTCAACTTCTGCATGAAGGGCTCTTCCGACAGCCGATAGGCAAGGCTTGCCTTTGGATAGTAGTGGACTGGGTCGGCTTCTCCAAATGTCGACCCCGCGTCACGCCGAACCCCACCCGAGAATGTCAAGCGATCCCATCCGGTGATCTGGGCGTGGACGTAGTAGGAATAAATGCGACTCTCTGATCGGCTCGATGAAGCGTTCTTCGTAACACCAGCTCCCACCTCATCGAAAAACGGAAGCGTCGTACTGGAATTTCCCGATGTGAAGCTTGACTTAAAGAAGACGAGTTGTTGCCCGAAGACGAGTGTGGCCAGCAAATCGTCCATCAACTGACGTTTTCCAGTCAGCGTCAAGTCCGTGTTGATGACGTTGTTCGTCCAGCGATACTGATCCACTTGGCCTGCCCCTGAGGGTGAAGATCCGGCGGACCCGTTGAATAGCCTGCGGAAATCGAATTGGTTGTATCGGTCCCACCCAAGACCTCCGCTCAAACGAAGTCCCTCGAAGAAATCATAATCGAACGATGTATTATGGATAAAGCGCGTCAGCTCTGTTCTGTACTTGTTGAACTCCATCGTCCACATCGGATTGTCGTATGAGGCGAATCTCCGTTGCGTGACGCCGTCAGGACGAAGGTAGACCTTGTTGTCGAATTCCGGGGGTGTACGCAAGGATCCAAGAAGAATTCCTGCCACGTTGCTCCCATCCTGTGGGAGACTTCCTGCCTGGTTGATGAAGTTTGAATTACTCCGAACGCCGAAGCCGTTAAAGGGTACATAATTCAGATTGACCCGGATGTTCTGTCGCTTGTAGTCGGAATTGCGAAGAACACCACGCTGGTTCGTCAGAGCACCCGAGGCGAAATAGCGGAAGTTCTGGCTTCCTCCTGAAACGGACAAGGTATTCTCTGCGAGGTACCCCCTCTGGAACACGTCCGTCGAATGATCGTACGTGGGTGTTCCGGGCGCCAGAGGCGCCCCCCAGGAATCGGTCGAGCCCGCAGCACCTGTAGCCTCATTATATGGAATTCGTTGGCCGAAGCTCTTCTGCATCGGCAGCGAGCTGGGAACCTTATCCGTACTGAACGAGCTGCTGTAGTTTATCCTCGCAAGTTTTCCTGCTTCGCTCAACTTGCCGGACTTCGTCGTGATAAGAACCACGCCATTGCCAGCGCGCGCTCCATAGATCGCTGCCGCAGACGCACCCTTCAGGACCTCAATCGATTCGATATCATCCGGATTGATATCACTGCCGCGATTCGGGGTTTGAACTTGTCCTGAGCTCCAGTAGATGAAGCTGTTATCGATCGGGACTCCATCGACGACGTACAGCGGCTGGGAGCTTCCCGTTACGCTCTTCCGACCACGCAAGGTGATGTACGTTCCCGCTCCGGGTGTCCCAGAGTTTTTCGATACCCGCATTCCCGCGACCTTCCCAGCCAACGCATCCATCACCGAGGTCACCGGGAGATTTACAATGGCCCTGCCCTCCACTTTAGCGATCGAGCTCCCGAGTTGAGCGCGGGGAACCTCACCTGTCATCCCTGTGACAACCACTTCGTCGATCTTGAGGACGTCCTGAACCAAGTCAAAAGACAGCTCGGTGGTCTGATTAGCGACCACTGTTGCCGTCACATGAGCCGGTTGATAGCCCACATACCGGACTTCCAGCTTATAGCTTCCCGGCGCGAGGTCTTTGATGAGGTAGGCCCCTTCAGAATTTGTCGACGCGCCTCGATTGGTGCCCACGACCAGAACATTTGCGCCAATGAGTGGCTCGCGAGTTCCCTTATCCTTCACGACTCCTCTTATCTCACCGGTTCCTGCTTGACCAAACACAGGGAACGTGAGGATCATCGCGAGCATCGCTATCGCGAGGCCGTCAGCAACTACGCCTCTTAGCGTTTGTCTCATGTGTCCTCCGCTTAAACGTTGAAAGGTTTTGGAATGGATTTGCCAGCCCATTGTTCAGTTTGGTGGAAAATGATTCGCTCCGGCCAGTGGGCTGCTGACAGGCCAGATGAGAGTAGGCGGTGATCGTAGAAGAATGCACATGGCTCGGTACTCCGGGGTGGGTTTCTATTTCTATTCTTGATTCGGAGTGAAGACAGAGGAAGCACGCCACACCCCAATCAGGAAACCGGTCACAATTGCTTTAGTTCAGCAGAGGATCTGACTAAAGAATCGCTATGCGTGGTAGAGAAACGATCGGATTTGAGTACAGCAGGCGTATCAATCTGTCGGACGATCAGCTTCCTCCCAAGGTTTTACCTCACACTGGCCTTCGCGACCTGTTTCGACAGGAATATAAATCTGCGACTTCAAAAAGTCAAGTTTTTCAAGGTCATTCATGCCGAATCTTCCGCGGTTTGCCAAGCTGTCGCTTCAACGCCCGAACCCATTGAATTTGATGGAGGTTGGGCACCCTTACGCCTTCATCCTCATCCCCCGTTCTTCTTCTGTAAAGATCCAGCCTACAATCTTTCCGGGTTCAATTTCGCGGAATCCTCGCCAGTACTCTTCCGTGCGCAGGAACCTCGAACTCGTCTCGTCCGTCGGAATCGCTTCCGTGTCGCGGATGATTCTCTGAATCCGAGAACGCCACAGTTCCATGTTCCTCTTCCGTAGGTCCACCCAACCGTCGTGAGCCCACTGATCAATGAAAGAGGGAGTAACGTCAAGTTCATTCCTTTCTCGGTATGGGGGGATCTTGATCTCTTCTCCACGAAGCAGAGTCTTCCCGTCTGGAAGAAGTATCGGTATTCCGATCGAGATGATCTGAGTCCGCAACGTGCGGTTCCGAATAATGATCCCTTCAAGTTTCTCGGAGAGGGAATCTGCTGGAGTCTTCAGCACCGTTTCCATGTCTCCACAGGCAAGGCGCAAGAGGTGCGCCTCGTAGAGAAGTTTGGAGAGGCGAGGTGGACCGAGAATCTCGAACGCAACGCTCGAGACACCATGTCTTTTCTCGAGTTCATTCATTCGCTTCAGGGCACTCTCAAAAAGAAAACCCGCCCTATAGGTAGGTTCGAGGGTTGCGTTGTCCAGCGCGTTGATGATATCGTGCCCGGTACTTCCTCCCTTGATCTCGATGACAACATCCTCAGCGATCTCTTCAGGCGTGACATACTCCATCTGACCCGGTGTTGAGATCGCTTCGAACTCTCCGCGCGAGAAGATGCCGTTCTCGCCCGTATCGATATAAACCGACTTCAGAGTTTTCCCCAACTCTTTCCATGGTCGCTCTCTCTCTTCGGGTGAGAATCGAAGTTTCAACTTGCCTTTTAGCGTGACTCCATTCTCGGGGGAACAATCATAGAGAGGAATCGGTCTTCCACGCTTCCGAATCTCTCCGTAGCCGATTCTCTTCCACGCGATTGCTGCTGTTGGTTTGATCTCCTTCGTAATCGGTGCATCGGGAGTTCTTGCCATGAGGAAAAGAAGGAGTGTGTGTGCACCTGCCACTGCAGACTTACTCAAAAGAACGGAGGACGGTCTCTCCTCACTGTGTGTATAGGGGATGTTCAAACCCATTCCTCCTGTGCCGCTCGTTCCGATTTTGACATAGATTTTCGTCCGAGCGGCCGCCATCGATCGGTACAGCAGTTGCACATGACGGATCAGCTGGGGTGTGTAGAGCGTACAGAGAAGCCTCTCGGTTGATTCGGTGAGCTGATCACTCAACCGTCGATCTCTCAGGTGAGCCATCACTTGTCTGGCACTCTGAAAAACATCCTGGTATGCAATCGCAGTTGCGGAATTGATGCAGTCGACAATGATATCAGGCCTGAACTTGATGAGAAGCTGGTAGATCGCGGAACGCTTGAGTACTTCCTCTGACAATTCCTCGAGAGTGTCCTCCAGAAGCATGGCACGCAAGTGCGGTTGGCGGAGGATTTCCTCTCGGCTCAAGTCCTTCAGCTCATGGCGCACGAAGATGTTTCCCCACCACGGGATGAAGAAGTCTTTCCGCAGTCGTGGGTATTCCCGTCGGAGAGCGCCGGTAATTTCTTCTGCCTCGCTTCGGAAGAGGGAAGTAACCACAAGGCGTCCCGGATCTTCACCCATGATTCTTCGGCACACAGCCGAGCCTACTAATCCCCAACCCCCCAGGACAAGAACAATCTTACCTTCGATTTCCATGGTGCCTTTGCTCGATCTTTATTTTCAACGTCAGAACAGTTTGGTTCTTGACGAAAAGCCTGGTCATTCTGGTTTGAAGACGGCGAGAGCAAGAACAATCAGGACAAGGACTGTCTGAGTCACGTAGAAGATGGACTGCTGCTTGTTGTAGTGCTGCATTTCGGAGAGTGCCTTTGGCGGCGTTTCTCCACGTGCAAGCTGCTCGATCAGTCTGCCACGTTTGCCTGCACGGGCACCTGCCATCGCTCCGTTGACCACTAAGATCGCGAAGAAGATGATCTTCGCCGTCAGCCACCCGGCCTTGAACAGTCCAAGTTCGCGGTAGTACATGTTTCCCATGCCCGTGAGGAGGAGGAGGATGACCGCCATCGGATATAACAGTCCCACACTCTTTAGTGCCTTCTGGAGTGCGAGCTTCGCTTCGAGTGTCTGGGCTCTCTTGAATTTCCTCTCCAGGATCGGTCCCGAAAGTAGAAGGGTTACAATCATCCCGAATCCGATCAAATGAAAGAGAAAAACTAATTGACCCAAGAAAGTGGCTTGTTCCATCGTCTGTTCTTTCCTGCCGCTGAGCGGATGAAAGGGCTGAAAAACTTAAGAACGTAGAATCAAGAATTTGTAGCGATGAGACGAGGAGTGCTCGCCGATCAAATTTGGCGATTTTTGTGGTAAGAAGCAATGAAGATTCGGAAACGCTGGATCATGAAGCGAAGAAGAGATCGACTAATATTGAGGTTGGAACGATTGAGGTTGAATGACGGCGAGCTTTAATATCTTCACCTCGTTAATCTCCGGCATCTCGACATAGCAGATGTACATGCCGCTGGCGACCTGCCAGTTGTTCTCGTTCGTGAGGTCCCATTCCAAGAATTGTGAAGGGTTGTCTTTTTGAAGCGTTCGAACAAGATGTCCGGCGAGATTGTAAATTCGGATTGTGACCCGTGGCGGCAGATTGTTGAACGTGACGAAGTGTTGCCAGTTCACCGTCTCCTGAGAGCGACCAGCAATGTAAGGATTGGGAAAGACGCCGACCCTTCGGGCACTTTCCTTCGTGATGTCTGGACTGCTCTCGGGCGCGGGTATGGTATAGACAAACACATCTGCCATCGTCAGTTGAAGCGGTTGAGAGACGACCGCAAGGAGGATGCCGCCCTCCACGATCGGGTATTCGCTCCCACCTGAGAAATTCGCTTGGCCCGCGACGATCAATTTTCCTGCGCTCACATTCCGCGCATACCAGGTGACAGATCCACCAGAAGTATCGACTCGGACTTCGTACGTATCTCCGGTTCCCACGAGCGGATTGATCACGACCGGATAGACAGCACCTCGACCATTCCCTTGCGTATGGGTTACACGGAGAGTATCTCCATGAGCTGATTTCAGTCTGACACCGAACGGCATCCGAGGCTTGACTGTCAGCACCTGGGCCACTGACTCCAGAGAACGTGGGAGAGCATTCGGCTGACTCGAATAATTGTAGGCGGTCACGGCGAAGTAGTACTCCTGGCCGTTACGAAGAAACGCGTAGCCGTAGGGACTTTCTACAAAATCCCGGCTGATCTTGATGAATCGCCCCAGTCCAGTATTTTCGCCGCGCTGGACAATCGTTGGCACGATCAGACCAGTCTCTGCATCAAACTTATCGTCGATAATCCATCGGACATCGTTCTTCACGTCGAACGTTGCAATTCTCACCCAGTCTTGATACGGGGCAGAGGCAAAGGGTAGCTGATAGACGTTATAGCCCTCGAAGCGATACTCTCCCGCGATGAGCTTCTCTTCCGTCTCTCTTACTCTGTCATGATCCGAACCCCACTCGAGCACGATTTCTCTGTCAAGCTCCACGACCTGAACACTTGGAGAAGCAGGAGGTCGTGGGATGGCAAACAACCCGCGGAAGGAGCGCTTCGCCGCTCGATCATTGAACTTCATCGCTGAGATGCTCGAGACATGATCTGCGCCCAAGCCCGCGACCGCTGCAATCAGAATTTCCTGCGTATCACCTGGAGCCAACGTGAAGGGCCCCGAACTCATCAACAATCGTCGATCACCGGGTTCGAAGGAGTACGTGGTTCCCAACCCGTCGATGAAGCCTTTTCTAGCTACCGGGTCTCCTGATAGTGGAAACTTCGTGGGCGTGACGCCGGGTGGATGGGGGTACAAACTGTCGGGAAAATTAGGCAAATAACCCCGAAGCATTCTCCACACTTGGAGCCAGGGTTGTCTCGACGGTATGGGGTCAGCCAGCGGGTTTCCAGGCAGTTGATAAACAAAGGAAGTCATTGGGAGATTTTTCTTCCCTCGGATTCTCTTTAGATCGAAGACTGCTGAATCCGTTAGCACTCCCTGAACAATCGGTCCCTGTAACAAATCGTATCCGATCGCCGGCGGGGCGAGTCCAAGTCTTTGAAATCTATCGTCTACACCTTTACTATTGTAGGCGAAGCCCATGTTTAGCAGTGTGTCGCACCCTACGAGGTCGTCTGCATAGTTGCCCACATCAGGATCTGACCATTGACCGATGAACATGCTGTCAATCCAGAAAGCTCCTATGGTTCCTCCACCGACATCGACGCCGCCTTTATTAATGAGCTTCGCTTTCTTGAAGTAGATATTTCCAATCGCATCATATCCCTTGTACGCCCAGAGTGTCACCTGGACTTCAAGTCCGAGAGGTTCAGACATTAGGAACGAAAGCGTTGCTTGCGGATGAAGGTCATTATACACTGTCCAGATCACTTGGTCTGCCGGTGAGTCCGGATCAGCGCCAGCAATTCCCGGTTCATCATATCTTTTCTCGATGAGGTCGCGTGGGTTAGCGAGCGCGCTGACGGGCGGAGCCTGATACCCGGGGATTCCGTTTCGTTCGATATAGGGTGCCCCATACTGTACTGGCCATTCGTCCCAATCCCTTTGATATTGCTGGAAGACCTGATAGACTTGTTCGTCTGTTGCGTCCCACCAATTTGATAATTCAAAATAGCTCGCCGCATCCACTCGAAGATCGTATGAGAATTCATAATATGCCTGATAGAAGTCTCTCCGAATCCGGTAGATACGAACTTCAGGCGATGAAGTGTCAGCGGGAACAGCCGTCGGTCCGAACCCGATCACATGCCCAGCGCGTGTTCCGACGGTGTACATCTGGCCGCCAACTCGTATTGCTTGGACCGGTGCAGGAGTTGTGTAGTTTCGGTCGAGAAAAACTTTCCCTCCCCAGACAATTCCATCCTGATAGATTACAGGGGCCATACCTCGTGGGTAATAGGACCCTTCACTCTTGCTGGGTGCGTGATTCGATTGCCCATCTGCTCGCATCCAGGAGGTGATGTTGTTGATGTTCAAGAGCTGGTACTGCGGGTTTCCGAGAACTCCCGCAACCGCGTGTGGTTGAGACCTGTCGGATTTCACTCGCTCGCCTTTCTGCTGGCTTTGAGACAATTGCAGCAGGGCCGTCACAGCTACGAGAAGGTATTTCGAACATCTCATGACAGAACCCTCACTTCTCGATTCTGAATCCTAATCTGATCCGACGTGGAGAACCGTAGATGTCATTTCCCGTTGCGGTCATATACGCCCAACGGTTTTGCAAGTTAATGGCCCTGTAAAACTCTTCATAGCCAGGAATGCTGGAGAAAACTTCCCGATAGATTCGGTTCCTCAACCAACTGTCATCGTCAGGAGCACCGGTGGT
>JBBIJH010000102.1:0-9261 GCA_037446075.1 Ignavibacteriales bacterium | reverse complement strand
GTGTTTACCTCGGAGTAGTGAATCTCCGGAAATTTTTTCAGCACGGACGATAACCTCTTTGCTTTCTCTTCCCACGACGCCCGATCGAAGCTTTCAGATCTTGGTGGCACTACCGCCGAGTAGGGCTTCGCGGGACCAAAATCTGCCGTGGTGTCACTTCGAATTCTCTGCTGCAAAGCGGCTTTCTTCCGCGAGAGATCGTCGACGACGCGTTTGTAAACTGCATCGCTTGCAAGCCACAGGTCTCGACGGAGTACCGTATAGTCATCCTCGAAGCTCGTCCTCTTGGAGCCGTCATCTTCGACATAAGTTACCCCACTCCGGCCAAATCCACTGAAGGAGAGGAAATTCGTGTTGTCGAACGACGGGTTTCCAACCCGCATCTGAACATTGATCGTACGGGATCTCGGTGTAGCAGAAGATGAGATCAGGCTTCCCATTGATGCCCGAATACTGTAGGATTCCGATTCAGTGACCGAGTACGCCACATAATACGGTGGCGGAAGTGTGTCGATCCTGAGTTCCGTCACCGTGCGGGCCATCTCATCCTTCATCGCAGAGAAAATCCATTGCTTCTGTGCTTGCAGGGGGTAAGGGAGAAATAAGATCGTAATAGAAAGAATCCAAAACCGCGAGTGAGCTTTCATGGCGCATTGTCCTCGTGAGGTTAACCCTGTTTTTTCTCTGTCGGTGCAGGCAGAATCGGGGGCTTCTCCTGCGATTTGGTTTTCTTCTGAACTTCAATTTGCGAAATCAAAATACTCGGGCAGGTCTGGGACACGGGTACGCCACCCGACTCGGCTCCGCAGAATCCATACCACGTCTCCGAATCCTCAGCAGCAGCCACGATATTACTGAACGCCGTCAACGGTGTTCCGATCAGGTCCACGCCGCGGACAAGTTCATCCGGCCTTCCATCCGTGTATACGCGATAGACAACGAGAGGAAGGACGTTGAAAGCATTCGGAATCGTCCTCCCAGTGAGAGTGAATCCTCCTTGAATCTGGGAAAAGAGAAGTCCGTAAGGCTTGCCCTTCCTCTTGCAATCTTCAATCAGCATCTGCCGAAGCTGCGTGAATGGAATCGGATCATTTGTCTCGACGATGAGATTGGATTGACGCGCAACAGGCTGAAAGCCCGCCTGGCAGCGCCCGTGACCATTCGACTTTGGAAACTTGTCGATGGGTGACCGAGCCATGAGAAAGTTCTTGAAGATGCCTTTCTCGATCACCTTGACACGCTGAGCCTTTACTCCCTGGTCATCATATTTGTAATGACCGGAAAGATCGACCCCATTCAATCGCTCTGCCGTGGGATCGAAGATGACGCTGATGGATGTGGGAAGAATTTTCTCTCCCAACATTTTCTTAAATGTCTGACTCTCGAATTCGCTCTTCTGCCTGTGGCCCTCGATGCGATGACCGAAGACTTCATGGAAGAAGACACCGGCTGCACCACCGAGGAGTATTGCTGGCCCGGAGTACGGCTCAACGATGGGTGCCATCCGAAGACGTTCCAGGTCGTCGATCATCCCCTGTACTTTCCTCAGGACCACCTCGTCACTCGGCAATCCTTCAGGGCTAAAGGAGAAGAAACTCTCATACCGAGGGAGTTCCATCCCATCGTCCGCTTTGCTGAATCCCGAGATGAGTAACCGAACATACGGCGTGGAAGTTTGGAGCATCGCCCCCTCGCTGCTGACGAAGTATTTCGTCTCCACTAATGCATCAAAGGTGGCTTGGCCTTCGTAGATGTTCATGTGCGCCCGGAAGAGA
Source organism: Ignavibacteriales bacterium (assembly GCA_037446075.1). Classification (GTDB taxonomy): domain Bacteria; phylum Bacteroidota; class Ignavibacteria; order UBA10030; family JAHEZR01; genus JBBIJH01. The sequence goes on along the minus strand of JBBIJH010000102.1, from coordinate 7,486 downwards.
TCCGTGTATTTCTTTAACTTCGATTCCCACAAGACCTTGTCAATCGACAACCTTTTCGGTGCCTCGGTGTAAACTTCAGGCTCCTCTTTGGAGAAATCGTCCGAAGGATCCTCCTCCTTAACCTTCACAGCGATATTCGTCTTTACTTTCGTATAGTCCTCGACGGCTTTCTTGTACCTCCTGTCTGTCTCGAGCCAAAGGATCGTTCGAAGTGCATCAAGATCATCCTCAATCGGGACAGGAACATTCATATATCGAGATCGGAAACCTCCCCCGTCCCCGCGTATTTCATGCGTGTTATCGAGCGAATAATCCCCCACTCGTAGATCGATCACCAACTGGCGCGAGTGACTTTCAGAGCTCGTCTCCAGTGCACCGAAAGAAGCGCGGATCAACACGCGGCGCTGTTCGTTGATCGTATAACTTATGAAGTACGGAGGCGTCGGTTGGGTCTTTAAAACTTCCATCGAACGCTGGAGCTCTTCTTTCATAGCGTCCAAGATTGTTGGGGAAGGTTTCAACTGACCCTGCAACTGCGAGATCAGAAACCAACACATCACGGATGCGACGATGAGCTTGCGGAACATATTTCCTCCGTTTAATAATCGAGAACACCTTGATTCGATAGCTTCGAGGTTGCCACGGTTAAGATACAGGTTGTCCCCCAGCGCTCAGGGGGCAGGCTTTGCCTTTCGAAGATTCCCAACACCGATGAAGAGCAGGCCCAAAAGGACCCAAAAGAATTCCCGCACCCTCATGACCACCGCCAAGTAGACTCCAAGCATCGGCGGGAGGGCAAGGCTGTGCAGCGCAAAGTAGAACCCCCCCTCTCTCACGCCGATGTTGTAAGGAACGATGAAAAGAATGTTGACAAGAATCGAGTATGAAATGTAGAGGAAAAATGTTTGAGTAAGATCCATTTCCAACCCGATGCTCTTCAGAATCAGAAATATCTCCAGACCCATGCAGCACCGAGCGACAAACTCCAAGGCAACAGCGGTATAAAGAGATCCTCGCCTCTCATGGTAGGCGCTTGTGATTAGCTCATCCATCCTTTGAACAGATTCTGGCTTTACGGAGAACCTTTCAAAGACTCGACGGAGGATCGCCCAATGCTGGAGAGCGTTGAATACGCCTGTGAAGAATCCCTGTCGGTGGCCGACGATCAGTATCGAAATAATCGCCAGCAGCACAATTCCGACCAAGATCAATGCATCTCTCAATGGAGCAGGCAAACGAACAAAAAACAGGGTGAGAATCACACCAGCAAGAAGGATCAGGAGATGAGCAAGGCTGTACACCATTCGATAAAGAGTCACAGCGGAGACTGAACGGCCTCTTCCCATCGTTTCAGAAAGAACGGACATCTTGTACGGTTCTCCGCCAACGGCAATCAGGGGCGTGATGTCGTTCAGCGCAAAGCCAGAGACTGTAAGCCGAAACAACCGATGGAAAGGCACTGTGACGTTTTTCGGACCTAACACTATCCACCAAGCACTCGTATTCAAAAGGTAAATGAGAAACCAGAGAACGACGATGAGAACAAAAGTCCATCCGGTCGATGCAATGTGAGCAAGAAGGTCTCTTGTACCGTAACGATGGATGAAATAAACAAGAGCCGAGAGGCCGAGAAGAAAAAACAGAACCTCGATTCTTCTGAGGAATTTCTGGTGCGGTTTGGTCCCCACCGCGGTCAGGCCGGGCATTGGTGTGCAGCGGAAGATTACAGGGTTCTCATAAGCCTACCTCTTGCCTCAGATCATACGAATAAATTCCAGAGCATTCTCATACATAAGGGCGTTGTTGAAAAAGACGAAGAGGGAGTCAATTGAATTTCCGAGTCCGAAGCACTTTTCCTTCAATCTCTTCAGTTCTTCATTGGAGAAACGATACATGTACATGCTGGGTTTGCCGAAGCCGTGAAGCCGGAAATATCCGGTCTTCACGTTCTTTCGAGCCGGTGGGTCATTACGAAAAGGATCGACACAACAGATGAGCTTGAAGCGCTCACACAGCTTTCTGATCTCATCCGGGGCATCCCACCACTTTCCTCGGGGCTCCCACGCCAGCTGGACCCCTGGTCGAGGGATCTCCGTGAGAAACCTCTCTATTCGTTTTCGATTTTCCTCCGTTGGCCGGAAGCTTTCGGGAGATTGGAGCAAGAGGACCTCGGACCTCAACGCCGCACAGATGTCGAGCATCTGGGAAAATGCATTCAGAGATGCGTTCGAGGCGAATCGATCAACATGCGTAATAGTCTTTGAGGCTTTTACGGTGAAGATGAACTCATCGTTTATCTCATCTGCTTCTCTTCGCCACTTCTCCGCGGTAGCGAGCTTGGGGATGCGATAAAACGTGGAGTTCACCTCCACACTCGGGAACACCTGCGCATAGGCCTGGAGCTTCGATCGAACTTTGCGCTTGATGTGGCCCGAGAAATCTCTTTCTCTGAAGTACCCCCACCCGCAACAGCCAACGACAATGGAAGGTTTCACTCCGCCAGATTGACTAATGGAGGGATTGCCGCTCGCCCGATCAAGCTCCGTCAGCAAGATGAACAACGAAAGCTAGTGGGCGCTGTAGGGTTCGAACCTACGACCTCCGCCTTGTAAGGGCGGCGCTCTGAACCAACTGAGCTAAGCGCCCGTCTTGAGCGGCAGATCCCGCCAAAGGCCGGACAACATTCAGTCTCATTCCAACTGTGAACGAAGCGAGCGGGAGACGTGGATCGAACCCGCGACATTCAGTCCCGATTCGGCCCACGAGCAAAGCGAGTGGTAGCCGAATCGAGGATCCTCGTTCCGACTTTTCGCCTTCGGCGAAGTCGGAACGGGACTTGGGAAACTGACGGCACTCCTGTTCTGGCACGCACTGGAGCGGGAGACGGGGATCGAACCCGCGACATTCAGCTTGGGAAGCTGACGTTCTACCGCTGAACTACTCCCGCACGCTCTGAAATATACCCAAACCATGCCCAAAAATCAAACAGTCACACGAGCTGCCACCGCCTTCCTTACCATATACCCCAACACCACCAATCCGACGACGAAGAGGAGAAAAAAGAGCACGATGACACCTGTCTGAGAATGCACCGGGAATCTGCTCACATCGAAGTAGCGATCGAGATAGGCATCTCGGACAAGATCTCGCATCAACACCATCCCAACGACCGTCAGAGTAATGAAGCCAATCCCTGAGATGACTTTCGGAGCAGGATTCGCAGAAACATAGCCGACCACCATCAGAACAAGGCTGACAAGGGCGCAGAGGAGAGCCGTCAGAAAGATCCCGGTCGCTAATAAGTCGCCGCCGAGGAAAAGATTTCTTATGTGTACTGGTAGACTCAAAAGGAACCATGAGCCGATTCCTAGTTGGATCAGAGTCGCAACAAGGAACCAGACCACGCCATAGCGGATCCCCCATCTCCCATAGTCCGGGTTCTCCTTACTCTTCACCATTCCATAGATTGAAACAAGGATCCCGGCCAGCGCAAATGAGGCTGTGAAGAAGTGCAAGTACCTGGGAATCACGGTCGGATCCGATAGGTTGAGCTGCATTCCATGTGGATTCCTGAAGTACATCGCGCTCCATTTTTCCGGAGTCAACATCAGCACGAGATTGTTCGTATAGAGAAACCCGATTATTGCAAAAACGACCGCACTCCCGAGGACCAGGATGAGGCGGCTCCCCTGCAGCTTCTCCCACCGAAAAGCATACAGATAAAAGCCATAGTAGGCCAGGATCAATATCACAACGATCGAGAACCAGGGCCACGCAATGAGGATGGAAGAGGAGTAGAAGAACTGCCCATAAAGCACCTGGACGAAAAGCAACGGAGCAACTCCAAGGGTGATCGTGAAAGCAATGGTGATAGGTAACATCTTCGCAAGACTGCTAGCTAGGGAGAGATGGTGGACACTGTTCTTCTTCCTGCCAATAAATTCCGTTGCTGCGGTGATAAAACCTCCTCCAAGTGCAAAATTCATTGGAATAATATGAAGAAAGAATGTGAGAAGAAGAAGTGCCTTCAAGAGCCAGACGGGCGCTGGAAGGGAGATGGGATCAAGGTCAGGAATTGGAACGTCACTTGGCATTGGGACTTCCTTGAGAAGACCCTGAAGACGATGGCGAGGTCAAATCGCGGACAGGGGGAGACTCGGTCGTTCTTCGCGTTAGCGTCGAGAGATATCTGGCGAGGGCGTGCCGCTCTTCTTCTGTCCCGAGAAATGGTGGCATGAACCCTTTCAACGTCTCGAGGTGCTGGAGCTGTCGGTCAATAAAATCTTCTGGCCAATCTTGCAACAGGGGTCGGATACCGTTGTAACCATCTACAGTGTGGCAGCTCTGACACTGAATCTGAAAAAGTTCTCTGCCGGCGATGAACATGTTTGCATCTTCGATCTCTTTTGTTTGCACCCACTTCGCATGTGCAAGAGCTCCCCCGAGACGATATTGGCCTTCGGAAGAGACCAGGAAAGCGTTTGAGTACATATTGTCGTAGACGATATAGGGCTTCCGCACCGCCTCACGCACCCACTCTGTTACCCCTGTGACAAGAAGGCCCATCAGAAGAAACATGACCGCGAAAGGAAATGGAAAGTACCGTGGGTACTTGTATGGTCCGAAGTAAGCGAACGAAAAGATGATGACGGAAAAAAGGATGCTAAGACCCGCGAAGATCGTTACAGCTGGAGCACCGCCCATCGAGATTTGTCGCGCCAGCGGCGGAATCTGGCTAATGTACCAAACTCCGGCTAACGGCAAGATGAAGAACGCTGGCGCCAGCCATTTTGCCGCGTAGCGGACGAGCTTCGCTCTTAGATCTTCCTCTTCAAGACGGGAGGTAGTGAGTAGTGCATAGAGTCCCGCAAGCGCCAAGCACACGACGGTGCGCAGAACAAGAGAGGGCACGTAGGTTGGATTAAAGAATCCATCCCAGAAATTCCTTGTCTGGAGCCACCGACCCGGCGTCAACATGAAAGCCAGGATGCCGTTGATGACGGCAAGGCTGAGCCATGAAGCTATAAAGTAAATCCAGCCGATCCGAAGATGCGTTTTCCGGTCAAGCTTCTCCCATGTGTAATAGTAGAAGAGAGCCGAAGTAATTTCGACGAGGAACATCACCCATTCGATTGCCCAGCCCCAGACGAAGATGTGAATCAGCGCAGAGGTGGCCGAGGGATGGACAAGTGCTATCGTGAACCAGACCCCTACACCAGTGACGGCTCCGAAGACAATCGTAAGCAGGAGAAAGAAGCGCGTATGGCCCTTGACGAATTGAAGTATCCCAGTGTCATTCTCGCGGTAGGCCTTTCGCTCCGTAAGAACGAGGAAGAGACTCCCTCCAATTGCAAAGTGAGCAACGAAGGCGTGGAGGATGGCAACAAAGCCAATGAGAAGTCCACCGCCGATGACTGGAACTTCCCACACAGGATAGTTCATTGTTCACCTATGGACTGTTGGCTCAGGGATAGCGAGGGACGAGGACGGGCCTTATTCTCCTACTGTCTGCAGATTCAGTGATCGGTCTCGATGCCGAGTTCGACGATCTTTCTATAAAGGGTTGACACACTGATATCCAGAGCCCTCGCCGTCTTTTCCTTGTCGAACTCGAAGCGTGTGAGTAGTTCAAGAATATGATTCTTTTCAAACTGACGGACCGCTTCCTTGAGGACTGTTGTAGTTCCGACTTCGGCCAACGCTTCCTGAACAGGTTCACCTCGGATATTTTCAGGAAGGTCTTTTACCGTGATGTACTCACCTTCACAGAAAATCATGGCACGCTCGAGGACATTCTGCAGCTCCCGAACCTCCCCTTTCCACGTCCTGTTCATGAGAAGATGCATGACCTGATTATCGACGCCCTTGATTGGTTTCCCCATTTCACTTCGAAACTTCTCGATGAAGTGCTGTACCAGGAGGGGAATGTCCTCCCGATGCTCGCTCAGCGACGGTAGGTTAATCTCAATTACGTTCAGTCGATAGTAAAGGTCATCCCGAAACTTTCCGATCTCTACAAGCTCGGCCAAGTTCCGATTCGTGGCAGCAATAATGCGGACATCAACCTTCAGAGGAGTGGTTCCACCGACGGGGAGAATCTCTTTCGTTTCGAGGGCACGAAGGAGCTTCACTTGAAGATGAAGAGGAGTCTCGCTTACTTCGTCGAGGAAAAGTGTTCCACCGTTCGCAATCTTGAACATCCCATCTTTGTCTGTGACCGCGTCGGTGAACGCACCTTTCTTGTGCCCAAACAACTCACTTTCGAAGAGGTTGTCGGGAATCGCACCGCAGTTCACGGGAACGAAACGACTTTGTTTGCGGGCACTGTTGTAGTGGATTGCCCGGGCAACGAGTTCCTTCCCCGTTCCACTTTTTCCAGTGATAAGAACCGTCCCGTCAGACTGCGCTACTTTCTCAATGGTACGAAAGACCTTTTGCATCGGCGGCGATTGCCCGACAATGTTATGAAAGTCGTACTCTCGGCTGATCTCCTGGCGCAACATCTGATTCTCGAGAGCAAGACGTCGGAACTCCATCAGACGCCTCAGACGAAGCAGCAGCTCGTCGAACTCCAGAGGCTTCAGGATGTAGTCATACGCGCCCTTCCGCAATGCTTGGATCGCCGTCTCGATGGAACCGTAGGCGGTAATAATGATGACAAATGTCTGCGGACTGATCTGAGAGACCTTCTCGAGAAGCTCCATCCCCTTCATCTCCGGCATCTCGATATCCGTGATGACGATGTCATGGGGGTTCTCTAGAACCTTCTGGAGTGCCTCCCGACCGTTGCTCGCACTCTCCACCTCGTATCCTTCTTTGGAGAGCACGAAGGAAAGGGAATCGCGGATAATTTCTTCATCATCGACCACGAGAACACGAGGGGTCATATCCTTTCCTCACCAGAACTGTCGCGACAGGGAAGGAGTACAGTGAAGGTGCTGCCTTTCCCAAGCTCACTCTTGACTTGTATATCACCGCCAAAATTTTTCATGATTCCATAGCTCACCCACAGCCCTAAGCCCGTACCCTCGCCAGGTTTCTTTGTTGTATAGAAGGGGTCAAAGATCTTCCTGAGGTCTTGGGGAGCAATCCCCCGCCCTGTATCTTCGAAGATGATCTTCAGAACAGCATTTTCTTTCCGAGTCGTAATATAGACATCGCCCTTCTCACCCTCCATTGCGTCGATTGCATTCATCAAAATATTAATGAAGACCTGGACCAGCTGGTCCTGCACGACGTGAACCTTCGGAAGTACTGGTGCAAGAGACAGATGAAATTGAACGCCACTTGCTTTCTTCCCGTATTGTATCATCCCGAGAGCTTCCTTCACAATCTCATTTACGTCCGTCGGCCGAGCCTCGTAACTGGAAGGACGGGAGAAATCCACAAGCTGACGAATCGTTTTAGCGATCCTGTTGATCTGATTCTTCAATAGCTCAAGGTTATCCCGTGCAAACTCATCTTTCGTTGTGCGCTGGATTACCTG
>JBBIJH010000101.1:6995-9271 GCA_037446075.1 Ignavibacteriales bacterium | reverse complement strand
ATCAGGAGCCAAGACACACGACCCAACGCGTGGGTGTATGTAGACAAAAAAGACATCGACGTTGGCACGTATGTAAAGAATGCACAGAGAGCAGTGGCTGAGAAAATCAAACTGCCGACGGGGTACAACATCATTTGGAGCGGGCAATACGAGTACATGCAGCGCGCCGAAAAACGTTTAATGTATGTCATCCCCATGACGCTCTTTATTATCTTTGTGATCATTTACCTGAACACGCGCTCAGTGACAAAGGTCGCTATCGTGTTCATGGCCGTGCCCTTCTCGCTCATCGGGACATTCTGGCTGCTTTATATCCTTGGATATAACCTTAGTATTGCAGTGTGGGTGGGGATCATTGCACTCGCTGGCCTCGATGCTGAGACGGGCGTCGTCATGCTGCTCTATCTCGATGTCGCGTTCGATGAATGGAAGAAAAAAGGATTGATGCGTGGTTTGAAGGACTTAAAAGACGCGATCCATTATGGTGCTGTCAAACGCGTACGACCCAAGATCATGACAGCTTCAGTAATTATCGCAGGCCTCCTCCCTATTATGTGGAGCCACGGAACGGGGGCCGATGTTATGAAGCGTATCGCAGCGCCGATGGTGGGCGGCGTAGTCACATCAGTGATGATGGAACTAGCGGTGTATCCCGTGATCTACTACTTATGGAAGAGTTGGAGGCTCAGGAAAGACGCAAAGGCACAAGGCCGAGCCTTGGAAAACTGAAACCACACTAGGCGAGACAATCACCACCGTGCAAAAAAGAATCAAGATCACAGCTGCGCTTCTTTTCCTGCAAATTATTATTGGGGTTTTCCCTTTGCTCGCTCACTCAAAAGACAAGCACAAGAGCGCCAACAACTCGCAGGTCGGCATCACCAAGACCATCAGGTCTCAACGGACGATGGCACAGCAAGCACCCCAGCATGATCGACGATATAGGCTGAGGCCCTTGGACGCCATGCTCGAGCACGTTCATAACAAGATCGTACACATCCCAATCGGACTTGGACTCGCCGCGTTCCAGCTGACTCTAATCAGTTTCTGGCGCAAGGAGGCACAGGTCGGCATACGCTGGCTCGTTTTGGTCGCAGCGCTTTCGTCGGTTGCTGCCGCCGCCACGGGGCTTAGTCAGGCGAGCGTCTTTCTTGAAGAAGAATCAAAGGGGTGGGTTGTTGAGCTTCATAGAAATCTCGGTATCGCGACTGGGGCTCTCCTCTGGGTCTGGACGGTGTTTTCCTTCCGGCGTTCCTTACAAAGGTTCGCATTGGCCGTGGCTATACTGGTTCTTTGCTCAATGATGGCTGCTGGGTACTTCGGTGGGGTCCTGGCTCATGGCTGATCCCGAAGTTAGGGCAGGGAGCGGGGTCAAAAAGGAGATTGCTAAAGAACTGAAGTACAGGCAAGAAGTATGATTCAAGTGTAGCATTTGAGCCATCCGAGGCGAAAACAAGACACGGCGTGATGAATGAACTCATGCATTGCTTCGCAGGTTTCGGAATCGTCTCTCTCAATCATGAGAAGACCTGGCATCAAGTCGTGTGTTCCGGTGGAAAACCGAAACCTATCCAACCGGCACATTTGTTGTTTTAATGCGAGGTGGATATGAGCCAAACAAAGAAACATCTCACCGCAGCGAGCCGGATGCTCGTCCTTGTTTCCATGTTGACAAGCATTGGCTTCACCAATATCCGACATGATTGCACTGCCCCGACGGATTCCTGCTGTGCAAGCAACGGAGGATCTGTCCCGCAGGGCTGCCATCGCGAGGAATCAGTTCCTGCTGATCAACCGAGCTTCGCAGATACATGTCATACAAACACGCTGGTCGGTGAAGCCACAATCGCTCCCGCCGTCGTTCCCAAAGACTCAAAGCTAAACAGCTTTAAATACGAAGTAGGAGCTGCCACGGCTCTTCCTCCCGTGATTCTGGAAGTACCTATCCAGCCCCACTCGCGCGGCACTTCTTTGTATGAACCTCAGTGGACTACTCCCGATAAGTACCTCCTGTTTTCTTCCCTTCTGATCTAAACCGCTCGTAGGATCCGCTTTAGTTTCCCGAGGGCTGGCAAGACCGATCCTTAATTCTGTCTTGGTTGTTTTTCACCGCTCGGGATTGTTCAGCGGACCCAATCCGTGCCGAGTCTCCTCAGATGGAGACAGGGGCGGGACCGACAAGTCTTTTTCTGATCTTGCACTACAGGCGCTCACTTGGAGCTATCCAAGGTTGTACATAAAGGAACTTCCGGAACTTCAGAAAGGAGCAGGATGAG
>JBBIJH010000101.1:0-6985 GCA_037446075.1 Ignavibacteriales bacterium | reverse complement strand
TCTCTCAACGGTGCTCTTGCTCATGCTCACCGTGATTGCTCATGCGCAGCATCAGCACAAGGTGCGCAGCAAGGAAGCCGCGAACCTAGAAGCAGAATCTTTGAAGATGGGTAGGCCTACTTTCGAGCTTGCTGCTGAGGGAATGCACCTCAGACTTTGGCTTATGTCCCAAGAAGAACATGAGAGACTTATGGCTTACGAGTTCAATTCCAGACATCCCGAAGGGGCACGAGGAGAGCAGGATAAGAGTCTGCCAGGAAAAATGGATTCCAGGGCATTGTGTGCTGGAATGGTGGGAGGCGAACGAAGGATGTCAATCAAGCATCACGAGGGCGAAGCAGATAAACAATCTGAAAAGATCCAGGAGGCGGCAATCGAATCCATGATGGCAGGTACTCACCACGTCATGGTGAAGGTCTCAGAAGTAGAGAGCGATGAGACTGTCGAGGACGCGGAAGTGGAGCTTCAGATTACTTCCCCAAAGAATGAGACCTTTGCTCTTGAGCTCATGAACATGAAAGACCACTCCTGCAGCGGCTTGACCTTGAAAGAAAAGGGGGTCTATGGAATTTCCACTTCAATCAATATCGACGGGCGAACTCACGTCGGAAAATTTCAATACGTCGTGAACTAGACGAAGGCCCCATGGGAGGTGAAAGCCATGAAACCCAGGACTAAAATTTTCTTTGCCGGATTCACTGCGCTCGCGTCGGTCGCAGCCGGATGCAGCTTCGATTGGTCGGGTCCAGTCCAGGACTCGGACGGCCCACCGATTTCCTTCAGGATGATCCCAGCTGACAACGCAACAGAAGTACCCGTCGATGCCAGCATCATCCTGTCGTTCAGCCGTCCCGTGAACAGGGATGTTATCGAACTCAACGTGCATCTGATCAGCGAGCTCGAAACGTCCGACTCTCTCTGTCCCCTTGCCAGCTCCATGACCCACGGATCGATGGACACGATGATGGCGAATCCAACCACGATGGAACATCTGTTCGAGCGCCATCGTACTCCTGGCGTTTTCAACTGGAACTGGCTGAGCACGGATTGCACCTTCACACCGCATGAGAAGCTGCGTCCCAGGAGTCGCTATATGGTCCACTTCGGAGGCGAAATGACGCAGATGATGCAGGGTGGGGGAAATCATATGGTCCAGACGGAAGGACACGGGACCGAGATGATGAGTAGCGGCCGAACTTTTCATTTCTGGACGAGAAGGTGACAGGGGATTCAGCCCCCACTGGAGCAACGGCAACCAACGGGGAAGTGAGCACTGGGTGGGGGTGCTCACTCCCTGAGTTCGGATATGGAAAGCCTGAGGCTAATAGGTTTCAACAGCCTCTTTACTTTGAAGCAAGAAGCGAGAAACAGGGAAAGGAGACAGAGTCATGAAAGAGATTAAAGCCTATGTGAGAATCGCAGTTCTTGGGGATGTCGTTCAGGCGCTTAGAGGGGGAGGATTCCGCTGCATGACCATCATTGATGTGTCCGGGCTAGGTAACTTAGTCGACCCGAACGAGTGGAAGTATTCGATGGAGTTCGTTCAAAAGATGTCGAAGCTTGCAAAAATTGAGCTCGCGTGTCGAGATGAGGACGCAGCGAAGGTGGTGGATATCATAAGGAGATACGGTTGCACCCACCAAAGTGGCGACGGTATAATCTTCGTGTATAACGTTGAACGTGCTGTGAAGATTAAGACAGGCGAAGAAGGTGAGTACATTCTCCAGACTTAGATCTTCACCACGAAGAGGATCCCCTCATGATGGCAAAAGTACGAGCAAAGTGCTCCCAAGACTCCCAGAACATAACAAGAGGTGTCTATGAAAAAAATCACCACTTATCTCATGGTCGGTTTAATCGGTCCTTCGTCCTCATTAGTATTCGGTCAGACAAATAACGACCGAAGACTGCATGAACTCATGGAACATGCGCCCTCGAACAATTCACAGCGTGTGCTACGGTCGGACAGCCTCCAGCCGATTCAAGCTTTTCTTCGTGAAGTTCTCGACAAAAATCCAAGGCTGCAGGCTGCGAGAACGCGCATCCAGAGTTTCCAGGCCCGGATCCCCCAAGTAAAAGCATGGGATGATCCTCAGGCAGGTGTTGAATTTTTTGCTACTCCTGTTACTTCTGCAAATCCGTTCACGGAGGGGATGGAGACGGATTATTTCGTCCAGCAGATGATTCCATTCTTTGGTAAGAAATCTCTTATGGGCGATGTGGCGACAGCCAGTGTCCGCGTAGTCGAACAATCAGCTGCGACCATCGAGAGAGCTCTCATTGCGGAAGTGAAGCGGGCCTACGCGATGTTATATTCGGCGCAGCGCCGGATGGATGTCAACACCGAGAATCAGGGGCTGCTCAATCAAATCATTGAGTCGGCCCGTGCTAAGTATAGTGTCGGCATTACCCCTCTGGGCGACGTGCTGAAAGCGCAGGTAGAATTGGCAAAGCTGCAGAATGAACGAGCGACCCTGAAGCAAGAGGTGCAGGCTGCAGAGGCTATGATGAACGCCTTGCGCTCAGTTCCATCGAGGACTCCAATCGGTCGCCTCGAGGAGCTCAGGCCGCAGCAGTTTCTCATACCATTGGATGACTTGTATCGCCGAGCGCTGAGCAGCCGACCCGAGCTTCGGGGCATGAAATATGAGATTGAAATGAACAAGGCTGAACTTGCTGTGTCTCAGCGGGAACGGTACCCGGATTTTATGGTTCGTGGGATGTACAAGCAAATGAGGGAAGGAACAGACTTCTGGGCTGGGATGATCGGGATCAATATCCCTCTTGCACCATGGGCGTGGGGGAAATATTCACAGAGGATTAAAGAGAACACTTTGAACGTGAGAGTAAGTGAGCAGTCGCTCACCGACATGGAAAACATGGTCCAGTTTCAGGTCCGCGAGGCTTGGACAAAAGTGCAGTCACGCTGGCAACAAGTGGACCGCTACCAGAGGACCATTCTCCCGCAAGCCGAACAAACTCTACAATCAACCCTTGCATCGTACCAGACCGACAAAGTGGATTTCTTGACTCTCCTTGACAGTTATCGATTGCTTCAAACGTTCAGGATGGAATACTACATGCTCGTCGGAGAGTACTATAGTGACCTTGCCTTGCTCGAAAAAGCGATAGGCAGCGATCTCTAACGAATTCTTAAGGGGTGTGGTCTATGAAAGAAAAGCAATACAGAATACTTGTGGCGGTATTGCTCATCCTGCTTGGGTTGATGACAGTCTATTTCCTGATCCTTTCGCCGCAAAAAGTTTCCAACGTTGCAACCCAAACAGCGAGCGGCAAGCGGGTCCTCTTTTGGAGTGATCCGATGAATCCGACGTTCACGTCTGACAAGCCGGGAAAATCACCTATGGGGATGGATCTCGTGCCAGTCTATGAAGGAGAAGAAGGCAAGGGTGTGAAGATTGATCCCACAACGGTCCAGAATATCGGTGTTCGCTATGAGACCGTACAACGCAGACTGCTCTCGAAAGTCGTCCGCACGGTTGGGAAAGTGGACTATGACGAGAGGAAATTGTACAACGTGAATACGAAAATATCCGGATGGGTTGACAAACTGTACGTCAACTACACGGGAAAGTTTGTGAAAAAAGATGAGCCCCTCCTGGAGATCTACAGCCCCGAGCTTGTCAGCGCTGAAGAAGAATACATTATCGCATTGAAATATAGGGACGCCGACTCAACACCAAGGGGCCAAATCGAGTTGTTCAATCGCGCGCATCGCAAATTAAATTATTGGGACATTTCTCACCAGCAAATCGCACGCTTGGAAGCGACAAGAATACCTGAAAAGACCATGGCGCTTCTCTCACCCGCTGCAGGAGTGGTGGTAGAAAAAAACGTTTTGGAAGGTGGAAGCATTATGGCAGGGACCAACTTATACAAGATTGCCGACCTCTCAACAGTTTGGGTGTACGCGGATGTGTATGAATACGAGGTCCCCTTCATAAGGGTGGGACAACGCGCAAAAGTAACGCTTGCCTATGTCCCCGGCGTCGTATTCACTGGGCATGTGTCGTACATTTATCCCTACGTCAATCCCGAAACTCGAACGGTGCGAGTACGAATTGAAATTCCCAATCCCAAAGGGACACTGAAGCCCGACATGTTTGCGACAGTGGAGCTCCAGTCACCCGTAGTGAAGGCCATTGCAATCCCTGAACAAGCTGTCCTTCACTCAGGCGAGCGTAATGTCGTCGTGGTTTCTCGCGGAGCCGGGCGTTTTGAGTCTCGCGATGTGAGACTTGGTGTCCTTGCCGCTGGCTACTATCAAGTGCTTGATGGTGTGAAGGAAGGCGAACTGGTGGTGGTTTCCTCTCAGTTCTTACTCGATTCGGAGAGCAATTTGAAGGCTGCCCTGCAATTGATGACACGCGGCGCTGAGATGTCCATGGATTCCTCTATTATGAAGCAGCGTGTACCCGGTCAGGACAAGACTGAAATGAAGATGGACGGGATGAAAGTGGATTCACCGATGCAGCGCGAGAACCGCCCGAAATAAGGAGAGACCGTATGCTCGCGAAGATCATTGAGTGGTCAATCAGAAATAAGTTCATCGTCATTCTCTCGACTTTGTTCGCGATCGGTGGTGGAATCTGGGCGATCATGACGACGCCAGTAGATGCGCTTCCAGATCTGAGCGATGTACAGGTAATTGTGTATACGAAGTACCCTGGGCAGTCGCCTCGTACTGTTGAAGATCAGATCACTTATCCCCTCACAACGCAGCTTGTCTCCGTCCCCTATTCCAAGGTTGTGCGAGGGTATTCGTTCTTCGGATACTCGCTGATCTATATCATCTTTGAAGATGGAACTGACTTATACTGGGCGCGGAGCCGGGTATTGGAATATCTGAACTATGCCCAGACCCGGCTGCCAAAGGGGATTGTGCCGCAATTGGGTCCGGATGCTACGGGAGTTGGCTGGGTGTTTGAATACACTTTGAGCTCCGACAAACGTGATTTGAGTCAACTCCGTTCGATCCAGGACTGGTATTTGAGGTATCAGCTTGCATCTGTCGACGGCGTGGCCGAAGTGGCAAGCCTTGGCGGCTACGTGAAGCAATATCAAGTGACCGTTGATCCCTCAAAATTGCTGGCGTTCAAACTTTCGATCTCCGATGTCGAGATGGCCATTCAGCAGAGCAACAACGACACTGGCGGCGAAGTGATTGAGATGGGAGAGAAAGAATTCATGATTCGAGGTCGCGGCTACATCACCTCAGTGGAAGATATCAAGAAGATCCGTGTAATGGTGAGCAAAACGAGCGGCACCCCTGTGTATTTGCGTGATATCGGAGAGGTCACTCAGGGTCCCGAGATGCGACGTGGATTGGCGGAGGCAAATGGTGAAGGTGAGATTGTCGGCGGAATTGTGATCATGCGGTATGGGCAGAACGCGTTAGAGGTTATTAAGAACGTGAAGGCGAAATTGGAAGAGGCACGTGCCAGCATACCTGAGGACGTGAAGATCGAGATTGCATACGATCGCTCGAGTCTGATCGAGCGTTCGATTGCCACGTTGAAAGAAAAACTCGTGGAAGAAAGCGCTATCGTGGCTCTCGTCTGCATCCTTTTCCTTCTGCATTTTCGGAGCGCGTTCGTTGCGATCTTTACTCTGCCTGTTGCAATTCTCATCTCGTTCATCGTGATGCGTTGGCAAGGCATCAATGCGAACATCATGTCGCTCGGTGGGATAGCCATTGCTATTGGCGCGATGGTGGACGCAGCAATCGTCATGATTGAGAACGCCCACAAACACATTGAGCGCGAGACCACGAAGCCAGAAAACGAAAGGCGACCACAGTGGACTATCATAGGAGAAGCAGTGAGGGAGGTCGGCCCATCGCTCTTCTATTCTCTCCTTGTGATCACTCTCTCCTTTCTGCCAGTGTTCACGCTCCAAGCACAAGAAGGACGCCTCTTCAAACCATTGGCATTTACAAAAACGTATTCCATGGCAGCTGCTGCCTTGCTTGCAATAACGATAGTTCCTGTCCTGATGGGTTTCTTGATTCGCGGGAAAATCAAACCGGAAGAAAGGAATCCGATTAACAGATTGCTCATTAAGATGTATCACCCCTTGATGAGCGTGGTCCTCCGATACAGGAAGATCGTTGTAGGATCGGCTGCAGCCTTGATCGTCATAAGCCTGATACCCCTTTCCAGGCTCGGATCTGAGTTCATGCCCCCTCTCTATGAGGGAGATATCCTGTACATGCCAACGACACTACCCGGTATCTCTATCACGAAAGCAAAAGACGTTTTGCAGCAGACAGACAAGATACTGCGGACCTTTCCCGAAGTGCACCATGTCTTCGGCAAAATAGGTCGGACGGAATCAGCAACTGATCCAGCGG
This sequence comes from Ignavibacteriales bacterium, assembly GCA_037446075.1. Classification (GTDB taxonomy): domain Bacteria; phylum Bacteroidota; class Ignavibacteria; order UBA10030; family JAHEZR01; genus JBBIJH01. Next base: position 612 of record JBBIJH010000101.1, on the reverse strand, counting down.
GACTTGATATGGTTGAGACGGTCGTGATGCTCAAGCCAGAAGAAGAATGGCGCCCTGGAATGACGCCGGAAAAGCTCGTGAGAGAAATGGATGAGGCGATCAAATTCCCGGGGGTGACGAACGCCTGGACGATGCCTATCAAGACGCGCATTGACATGCTAAGTACAGGTATTCGCACGCCCGTTGGCATTAAGGTTGCAGGGCCAAACCTGCAGACGTTGCAGGAGATCGGGAAGCAAATTGAGGACGTTATCCGCACGGTACCGGGGACGCGGAGCGTCTTTGCGGAACGGGCAGCAACAGGTAACTACGCTGACTTCGACATTAACCGAGAAGAAGTAGCGCGCTACGGGCTCACCATTGAGGATGTCCAGAAAGTAATAGCGACGGCAATGGGAGGAATGACTATAACGACAACAATTGAAGGTCTTGAACGCTATCCAGTCAACCTTCGTTATCCGCGTGAGCTTCGCGATAATCCTGAAGCTTTGAATCGGGTACTGATCCCGACGCCAACTGGTCAGCAAGTTCCCATCGCGCAGCTTGCGACTCTGAAGTTGCGCACCGGCCCGATGGTGGTCCGGTCTGAGGACACACGCCCTAATGCCTGGT
>JBBIJH010000100.1:0-9376 GCA_037446075.1 Ignavibacteriales bacterium | reverse complement strand
CCTTACCGATCTGCGAGTGCTCAGGACGGAGGTCGAATCTCGCCTCACGGCAACTCGACCAATCAAACTGAGGCCTTCGCTGAGAAAAAGAACATTGCTGTATGGCGGTATCGGAGCTTTGCTTGTTCTTCTGTTCGTCGCATTGTACTACTTCTTCTCATCAAAACCCGCTTCGGGGGAAAAGAAATCCATTGCCGTCCTACCATTTGTGAATATGAGCGCCGATAGGGAGGATGAGTATTTCAGCGATGGGATGACAGAAGAGCTGATCAACGCGCTGACTAAAGTTGAAGGCCTGCGAGTTCCCGCACGAACCTCAGCATTCATGTTCAAGGGAAAGCAGGAAGACATCCGTAAAATCGGCGAACAACTCAATGTCGCCACGGTGCTCGAAGGAAGTGTGCGCAAAGCGGCGGATAAGCTCCGCATCACGGCTCAACTTATTAATGTGAGTGATGGTTACCACCTGTGGTCAGGGACGTACGACCGCGAGATGAAAGATGTGTTTGCGATTCAAGATGAGATTTCTCGCAACATTGTTGACGCGCTCAAGATCAAGCTTGGTGGTGAACAGACCGTTCGTCTGACCAAAAAGTACACCAAAAACACCGAAGCCTATCAACTTTACATTAAAGGCCGCTACTACTGGAGCAAGAGAACTGACGAAGGCTTGAAGAAGGCGGTCGAGTTTTTCAAACAGTCGCTGGATCAAGATCCGACGTTCGGCCTGGCTTATGTGGGGCTGGCTGATGCCTATATCAACATGGGCGGTGAATATCGTGTCTTGGCGCCTTCAGAAGCACGTCCTCTGGCTAAAGCGGCTGCTCTCAAGGCATTGGAGCTTGATCCAAACCTGGGTGAAGTCCACGCCTCGCTTGGACTGTGGCACTTCCATCAGTTTGATTGGGCAACAGCGGAGAAAGAATTCAAGCGCGCACTGGAGTTGTCACCGAACCATCCTCCTGCTCATCAGTGGTATGCGCTTCTCTTGTCGAGCTACCGGCGTTTCGATGAAGCCTTAGTGCACATCCGGCGTGCGGAGGACCTTGACCCACTTGCTGATTACATCCACGGAACCCACGGGTTAATCTTGATCTCTGCTCGCCGGTATGAGGAAGCAATGGAGATATACAATAAGGCTATCGCCTCTTTTCCTGACGGGCCTGGGCTCTATAGGGGACGTGGCCACATACGCATCGAGACCAAGAGGTTTTCGGAAGGGATTGCTGACTTAGAGCGAGCGGTAAGCCTTGAGGGTCGTAACCCTCGATCGCTAGGCCGGCTTGGATATGCGTATGGGCGGGCGGGAAGAAAAGAAGATGCGCTCAAGGTGGCGCGCGAGTTGGAAGAGTTATCAAAGCAGCGCTATGTCTCTTCATTTGAGCGTGCTCTTATCCCACTTGGATTGGGGAACAAGGACGAGGCACTTTTTTGGCTTGAGATGGCATTTCAACAGCGCGATGCTTCGATCAGTCTTCAGTACACCAGCCCCTTGCTGGATGGGGTACGGGATGACCCACGCTTCCGTGCTCTGTTGAAGAAATTTGGATTAGAGAAATGATCGAGCAGACTATATCTCACTATTCCGCTTTCTGGAATCCCGCTGCCGAGCGGAATCCCAAGGAGCGGGACAAAATTCTTGAAAAACTCGGCGAAGGCGGGATGTCCCAAGGTTGCCCACGAGCGTCGTTCGCGAGTGGTTGCAACTTTGAGGATCCGCCATCTTCTTGGCGGAGGCGTTGTTCATGGTAGGACAGATTATATCTCATTATCACATCATCGAAAAACTCGGCGAGGGAGGAATGGGTGTCGTCTATAAGGCCGAAGACACGAAGCTCGACCGCCTCGTTGCGCTCAAGTTTCTCCCGGCAAGTGTTGCGGCCACGGAAGAGGAGGTTGCACGGTTTCGTCAAGAAGCAAAAGCCATCTCGGCGTTGAACCATCCAAATATTGCTACCATTCACGACATCGATGAGGCTGAGGGGCAGAGGTTTCTGGTTCTTGAGTACATCCCAGGCGGCACATTGAAATCTAAAATCAGGAGTCTCCAGTCCAGCGGGAAAGAGCTTTCGATCCGAGAGGTTGTGGAGTATGGATTACAGGTCGCCGATGGCCTCTCGCACGCCCATCGACATGGGATTGTGCACCGGGACGTGAAGACGGATAATGTAATGCTGACGGAGGAAGGGAGGGTAAAGATCACGGATTTTGGACTTGCGAAGCTCCGAGGTGGTGCGCATCTGACCAAAACCGGGGCGACGGTTGGAACGGCGGCTTACATGTCACCAGAGCAGGTGGTGGGGGAAGAAGTAGATCATCGTTCAGATTTGTTTTCGTATGGGACCGTCCTCTATGAGTTGGCAACGGGTAATCTTCCATTCCGAGGCGAGCATGAAGCTGCGTTGAGTTATTCGATTGTGAATGAGTCTCCTGTTCCAGTCAAGTCTCTTCGTTCAGCGGTTCCGGAGGGGCTGGAGGCTGTGGTTAATAAGTGCTTGGAGGAAGAGAAGGCAAAACGCTACCAGAGGGCAGAAGAGATTGTCGAGGATCTGACAAGAGTGAAGCAAGAGCTTACAGCACCTGTCGCCGGAGCAAGGAAAGCCTTGAAGCTTCCCTGGGTTATGGCGGGAATGGTTCTCCTCGCTGGCCTCGCCGCACTCTATTTTTTGTTGCTGACGAGACCGAGTGCAGTCGACAGGAAATCCATCGCTGTCCTTCCATTCAAGAATATGAGCGGAGACAAAGATGATGAGTACTTCAGTGATGGAATTACTGAGGACATTATCACGCAGCTATCGAAGATCGGTGACCTGAAAGTTATTTCCCGCACTTCGGTGATGCAATATAAAGGAGTGACCAAGAACTTGCGGGAGATTGGGAAGCAACTTGATGTGGCATCGATCCTGGAAGGAAGTGTTCGTCGATCTGGAAACCGTGTCCGTATTGTCAGCCAATTGATTGATGCCCAAACGGATGAGCACATCTGGGCCGAGACATACGATCGGGAGATGAAAGACATTTTTGACATTCAGAGCGATGTAGCACAGAAAATCGCGATAGCCCTTAAGGCCAAGCTCTCAGCTGGGGAGGGCGAACACCTTGCGAAGAAGCCCACGGAGAATCTCACCGCATACGACTACTACCTCAAAGGTCGGGAGTACTACTACAACTACCGTAAACAAGACAATGAAAATGCAATCGAGCTTTTCAAAAAAGCTCTTCAGTTAGATTCTAATTACGTGCTTGCTTATGCGGGACTCGCTGATGCCTACGCTCAACGTATGTGGAGGTTTGGATTCCCTGCTGGTTGGGTTGATTCGGCGATCGATGTCAGTAACAAGGCGATTTCCCTGGATCCGAGTTCGGCAGAGGCTTACAAGGCGATCGGTCTTGCGTATGAGTACAAAGGTTGGTTGCGCAAAGCGCTCGAAGCAGATCAGAAGGCTGTTAGACTCAACCCCAATTATCATCCCGCAGTTGCAAACGTCGGATGGGTGTATTGGTTTCTTGGCGAATATTCAGAGGCACTGCGATGGATGAAAAAAAGTCAGGCTCTGGCGCCGACGAATGCACAAACGTCTTTTGGCGTTGCTTATGTGTACTTGTTTCTCGGGGATGACCCAAACGCCACGAAGTGGTATCAAAAGGCGTTGGATTTGCAACCGGATTTTGTGTACGCACTTCAAGGCATGGGTTGGCTCTTTCTCCGGAAGGGGCAATACGACGAGGCTTACGGATACGCCCGGAGAATTCTCTCTCTCGACCGAATCGACGTAGCAGGTCTCGCTTTGGCTGGAGACGCTCAACTCTGCGTGGGGAGCCTCACTGAAGCGAGAGATTACTATCAACAGGCTTTGTCGGTTGATTCTACGAAGGGGGATCTCCACACACGTTTAGGTTACATCGCACGGAAAAACGGGGACAAGCAGGAAGCGCGACACCTCCTTGGTCAGAGTCGGAAGCTCGTCCAGGAACAAATAGAAAAAAGAAATGAATGGTGGGAGCTTCCGTATACAAATGCTCTCACCCACGCGATAGAGGGGAACAAGTCAGAAGCCTACAAGTGGCTTCAGAAAGCCATCGACGCGGGATGGCGGGACTATCGCTGGGGGTTGATTGACCCTCTGCTTGAGAGTCTTCGGAACGATGAGCAGTTCCAGCAGATGATGGCGCAGGTGAAGACGAAAGTGGATGAAGAGCGGAAGAAGGCCGAGAGTCTGTAATCTCTTTTTTCATGGAGGGACCGATGACCACAATCCAGGAGATGGTTCACGAAGATATCGCAAAGTTGACGGACACTCCGCTGCCCACCATAGAAGCGGCGCTAAAAGCGACACGGTCAGAATATAAGGCTCTCATGCAAAAGGAAGACATCGGGCTCGACGAGAACCGCAGAATCAATTTCTTGATTGCCAAGATTGAAGCCCTCGAGAAACTCATAGCAGAAAGGAAGCAGCAAACTGTTGAGCGAAGGAGGTGGCCATGGTCACACGATTTGTCCACGCGAAGATAAGGCCTGGGAAACTCAGCGAGATGAAACGTTTCTACAACGACGAAGTGCTGCTGACCCTCCAGCAAACTCCGGGCTGTTTGTACGCTTGTCTGATTCAGAGCCTCGATGACCCGGATGACCTCATCTCCTGTACACTCTGGGATACTCAGGAACATGCTCGAGGATACGAGGAGAGTGGCATATACACCTCGCTCCTCCAAAAGGCAAGAGATTTGCTCCAAAGCTCCACCGAATGGAGGGTCCAGCTTGCAAAGGAGCTAAAGCTGGAGTACACGCCGGTCCAGGAAGAACCAATGGTGCGCTCATACAGAACTGCGACGAGTGCAGAAATCGGCGAAATCTCTGAAGTTCTCAGCAGTCCCATGTACGTCCGACTCACTTCAATGAAGGTTGAGCACGAAAGGACCGAGGAGTTCAAACGGATCTATGAAGCCGAGATCGTTCCGGTCCTTCGCGGGGTCCCTGGCTGCCGATATGCGTTTCTGGTAGAAAGTGCAGATGAAGGCGAGGCAATCTCAGTAACAATCTGGGACAGCAAAGAGCACGCTGATGCCTATGAGCAGAGCGGCATCTTCGATGAGCTGGTGGAGAAACTCCGTCCCACTTTCTCTCAGGTTTTTCAATGGAAGATGAAACTGGCTGAAGAAGCCCAAGCAGCGACTGTGACATCAGAAGATCTAACCGTCAAGCCGTACCAGGTTGTTACTGGTAAACAGTTAAGATAGCACCCAATCACGAGTTCCTTTTCTCCGAGGTTATAGTGAGTCGCCAACTGCTACGCTATGTTCTGCTTTTGTTCTCGGTATCTTTCGTCGCGCAGGCACACGACTTTTTCCTCTTTCCGTCCAAGTTCCGAATGACCCTGGGCGACTCGCTGAAGATTTTCATTCATGTTAGTGATTCTTTCCCTGGGACTCCACAGAACTGGAATCCCGAGCGTGTCGTTCGGTTTCTTCACATCGCACCCGCGAAAGTGTACGACCTCACGGCAATATCGCCTGTGGACAGCCCTCACGCTGCCTTAATTCTCCCTACCCAAGGAGGAACGCACATCTTTGCCCTGGGCTGGAAAGCGCGGCTTATTGAGATGCGACCAGAGCAATTCCTGCATTACCTGCAGTCGGAGGGACTCGATCACATCATCGAATTGAGGAAGCAACGAGGTGAAACCGAGAAGACAGGTCGCGAGAGGTATTCCCGATATGTGAAAACCCTCGTCCAGGTGGGAGACACCGGTCCGGGGCACTTCAACAAAGTGATCAGACAGAAAATCGAGATTGTGCCTCTTGTCAATCCCTATAGCTTGAAGCCTGGAGATTCGATTGTCGTGCAGGTCTTGTTCGACGGCAAGCCTCTCCAGAACTCGCTCATATCGGCGACATATCCTGGTTTTACCGACAGGCCGGACACGTACGACCAAGCCGTCAGAACGGGGAAGGACGGGCAGGCAAGTTTTGTCCTTCGTCACCAGGGGCCGTGGTTGATTCGTGTTGTGCACATGCTTCCGTTGGAAAATTCGCCGGAAGCTGACTGGGAGAGCTTCTGGGCATCGCTGACGTTCGAAGTTAAGAAAAAATGAATACTGAGCGTACCTGTACTTCACGTCGCCAATTCCTACAGCGCGGATTGTTTGCCCTCACCGGCCTTCTGAGCTTCGACAGAGATTTCCTCGCAAGAATTCCAGTCACTCAAGCTGGCAAACATCCATCTTTATTCTTCTCTCAGGACGACCTTCCGCGGATTCGAGAGAATGCACGCCTCTCCAACTTCAAGGAATTCTGGAATTCTCTCGTCAACGCCGATCTTGCCGCCGACAAGAAGTTCCTGGTGGAAGAACTCGACATCCACAACCACGTTGCCCACCTCCTCCGGGCCAATGAGATTCTGAAGCGCTCCGCGTTCGTCGCGCTCATCGACGAGAATCGTCAGCATGAAGAACTTGCCACGCTGACGATCGAGAAGATTCTCTCCTTCAACGAATGGGACTACTTCCTGGAGGGAGGCACCGAGACAATCGGGCTTCAGCGGGCCCCCGAAACGACGTTGGCAATGAGTTTCGCCTACGATTGGCTTTACGAACGAATCTCTTCCTCGACTCGCTCAGCAATACTTGATGCCATCGCCAAGAAAGGCTGCCCTCCATGTTATCTCACCCTCTACGGCATGAAGTATCCCGACCGCGTGAAAGGCTGGGGGTTCAATCCGACATCGACATATAAGCTTCGCTTCGATTTAAGTCGATGGCCGATTATTCTTGACAAGACGAATCTGAAAATGATTCCGATTGCAGGGCTGACAATCGGCTCGGTGTTGTTGTACGACCATCATCCAGACGCGCCGAAGTGGCTGGATCTCGCTCGTGAGAGTTTGGAGAATTTTGCTTCACTCTACGGCAAGGATGGGAGCTATCTCGAAGGGATCTCCTACTGGTACTACACCACGCAGCACTATGCAATGGCGATCGATGTTCTGAAGCGGCTTCGAGGCGTTGACCTGCGAAAGCTTATTAACTTTCGCGGGACCATGCGGTTCGCACTCCAGATGGGCATGCCTTCACGGAATTATCCGGATGATGTGGTAAACTTCAGCGATGCAGCTGCTTCTCCAGATGCGTCGGTGGGGTTTTGGGTTGCGCGAGAATTCAAGGACGGCTTGGCTCAGCACACTGCTGAACTTTATGGTGCTAAGAGGAACTTGTTCGCTCTAATTTGGAATGAGCCGAGTGTGAAGGCGAGCTTGCCATCTGTCGATCTGAAGGATGTGAAGTTTGAGGATGATTGGATTGTATCCCGGAGCGGTTGGGGAGTGGATGACACAGTCGTAGGGATGAGAAGCGGCGGCCCAGCCAACCATGAGCATGCCGATAGGAATAGCGTTATTGTGAAAGCCTACGGCGAGCGGCTACTCCACGATCCGTACGGGGCGGCTTATTCCTACACGGAGAAGCACTGGATTCTGCGGCTGACGGAAGCGCACACCGCGGTGCTCGTCGATGGCAAGGGCCACCAGTATCATGACGGCAGGGAAGGAACAAATCCGTCGAAGGCACAAGCTCATGTCGTGCAATACAATCCGGGGGAGAAGCTGTCGGTGTTTACGAGCGACGCAACTCCTGCGTACCGACTTGTCAACGAGGACGTCCGGAAAGTCCAGCGCACGATCGTGTTCGTGAAGCCGGATGTTGTCTTATTCATCGATGAGTTCGAAAAAGAAAATAGCCCCTCGACCTTTCAGGTACGCTTTCAAGCTTTCAATGTCGACGGCCTTGCAAACTTAGTGATCGGGATAGATGGACAATCGTTTGAGATCCGACGTCCCTTTGCTCTCCTGTCAGCAAAAGTCGCAGGCGACTGTCCAGTTCAGGTAGCTCAAGGCAAACTCGATGTGCCGGAAGACAAAGGAATCTTCCCATACATTGAAGTTGCAACTCAGCCATCAAAAACGGCCACACTTGTTGTCGCCTGTCATGTCAGGCCGGTTGGAGAGGTTGCTGCTCCGAGACTTGATGTTCGACTCAAGGGAGCTGTTTGCAACGTCATATTCAAGACAAGCAAAAATGATGGTGCTCTTGTGATTCGTCTGGAGCGTGATTTTCCGAGAGTGAAATTTGAATCGTGATCAGAACGCAACGAAGGAGTAATTCCATGCAACCAAAACGGATCTTTATTCTCTTTGCGTTGTTCTGCCTAGGGTTTAGCGTCTCAGGTTTCCTGAGCTTTCACCAGTCTCAGAAGCAAATGGACTCAGCCTCACGACGCTACATCAACCTTGCCAGCCGACCGGTCCAAGCTCCATTCAGTGACGGTGTGATGGTGGGGAGCACATTGTATCTGGCAGGCCGAATCGGGATTGACCCGAAGGCGGGAAAGCCACCCGCTGACCTCGAGCAAGAGATCCGCTTGGCACTCGATGGGATCAAAGCAACCCTTGCCGAGGCTGGAATGACCATGGATGACATCGTTTATTTCCAGGTCTTCTGTCCTGATCTTTCTCTCTACGACAAATTCAATTCAGTTTATAAGACGTACTTCCAAAAAGGTTTTCCTGCGCGTGCCTTCATTGGCTCTGGACCGCTACTCCGAGGGGCGCACTTTGAGGTGCAGGGGATTGCGGTAAGGCAGTAGTACGAGATTTTCTTGATTGCGAGATCCAGACCGACCCATGATCGGAGAAAGGATATTGCATTCTCGAGACGTGGGAAAGTTGCAGAATGCTCTTGCTACAGGAGGTGCCCGTGATTGGACAGACCATATCACAGTATAAAATTCATGGAGAGCTCGGCGAGTCCCGAAATGGCTCACGAGTGTTTTTCAACGAGCCATTGCCATTTTGAGGATCCCGCCGTAAGGCGGGAGCTAAAGGAGGCCCAGTGATTGGACAAACGATCTCTCATTACAGGATTCTGGAGAAATTAGGCGAAGGAGGGATGGGCGTCGTCTATAAAGCCGAAGACATTAAACTCCGTCGCTCCGTCGCTCTGAAATTTCTTCCCCGACAGGCAATTCTCACGGATGCTGACAGGAGTCGATTCGTTCGAGAAGCCGAGGCTGCGGCAAGTCTGAGTCATCCGAGCATTGCGATGATTTATGAGTTCGAGGGGATCGACGACCCCGTAACAGGCGGCAAATCAGCTTTCATCGCGATGGAATTCGTTGAAGGCACGACACTAAAAGAGAAAATCGATGGCCGTCCCCTGCCCATCAAAGAGGTGATTGCTATCGCGATCGCAGTTGCAGAAGGTCTGCAGGAAGCACATGAGAAAGGTATCGTGCATCGTGACATCAAGAGTGCGAACGTGATGGTGACTGCCAAAGGACAAGTGAAGATTACGGATTTTGGGCTTGCAGAGATTGCAGGGAGGAC
>JBBIJH010000099.1:0-9384 GCA_037446075.1 Ignavibacteriales bacterium | reverse complement strand
GGTTGCCAAATTCTGACATGGATTATCTCTTCATCTCTCGTCCCCCCAAGCGGGCGTGGCGGCTTCTTGCAAGCCCAGAAGGACTCCATCATACTCCGGACAGATTAACTCAAGTGGAGATCACCTTTTGACCTTGCTCTCAAATCTACTGATTTCCTCAATTATTGCGATAACACCGATATCAACACGAAACTCCCTCAGCTCCCCCGGCTCTATGAACTGCAGCGTCCCTCGCTCCCGTTCCTTGGCACGCCCCTGCACTAAGCAGTTCGCCGGCTCCATTCCCGCCACGTACGTCCCTTCGCCCATCATCTTCCACTCGATGAAACGATGAAGCTCTGACTTCCGGTATCTCACATAGACACCCAGTCCACCACCCGGAAACTTTCGATTAACGATCGCGGCATGAACGTAGCCCTCTTCGTCGACGTTCAGGTCATGGAAGAACACCTGCTCTTTGTAGCTGGGGACCGGGGAAGAGAATCTCGCCAGCTCTTCAAAACCTGGCTTTGCCACGTCGTCTCGCGGCGTGCTTTCCCTCGCGGAGTAGATGAGTTCCGATCCATCATCCACGACGGGAAATCCGACATTGATATGGTAGAGAATCATCAGCGGCGAACTCCGGTATCCTTCGTTCCCCACTGCATCGTGAATCGTAAATCGTGAATCGCCTAACTTTGCTTCTATTCTCCTTCTCAGAAGAACATTCTCCCCAAACACCACCGATTCCCTCATCTCCCCTTCCACATACATCGTGTACTCATCTCCCCTCCATTCCCCTCCGGATGCCACGCTTCGGGCAGGAATGTGGGAGATGCGGCCGTGAAGTCCAAGTTCCTTCCCTTCGTCAACGCAGGGGGCTCCGAGGTAAGTGAGTCCACACGTCGTTACGAGTCCGCCCTCAAACGTCCGGAGCCAGCCGAGTCCCTCTGGTTCATAGAAACTTGGGTGTACATCTCCCGCCGCCGAGCGCCAAGCAAGAGAAGCACCGCTGTATTCCGCACGCGAGATGTCCATCCCTCGATCGAGGAGGACGACGAAGCTTAATCCCGATCCAGTACGGAACTCAGCTGCCCGTACTCCAGCCTCAGGACCATCTTGAAGTGTGCAAAGAGTGACGCCACCAACCTGTGCGACATTTCCAACTCGCTTGAGGAATTCCGCACGTGTGTATGATGCACCGTAGAGTGTAGGCATAGAGAAGAAAGACAGATTATCGAGCAAATGCTGCCGAGACGCCGCCGTCGACGGTGAGCATTGCGCCTGTGGTTTTCGAGGAACGGTCCGATGCAAAGAACAGCGCTGCCTCTGCGACGTCTTCCGGGAAGACACTCACTTTCAGAATGGTGCGATTGCGGTAGTATTCTTCGATCTGGTCCGGACGGATACCGTACGCCTGAGCCCGCTCTGCTCTCCACTTCCCGCTCCAGATCGACGAACCCCGAATGACGGCATCGGGACAAATTGTGTTGACGCGAATTCCAAGTGCGCCACCCTCTTCTGCAAGACATCGTGCGAGGTGAAGCTCTGCCGCCTTCGCAGCGCTGTAGGCGCTGGCGTTCTTTCCGCTCGCGAGAGCGTTCTTTGATGCGATGAAGATGATCGTGCCGCCGATGTGCTGGTTTTTCATAACTCGAAAACCTTCGCGCGCGACAAGGAAGTAGCCCTTCCCCAGTACATCCATCTGTCGATCCCAAGCCTCAACGCTCGTCTCCTCGATCGGGCTCGCGGCTGAGATGCCGGCGTTTGAGACAACAATGTCGATGCCTCCGTACGTCAGAACGGCTTCGTGGAAAGCGTTCATGACGTTATGCTCATCAGTTACATCCATTCCAATCGCGACGGCTTTCCCCTCCCCATGTGCCTTCTGAAGTTCGTCTGCAACCTGCTGCGCGCCCTGCGCATTGATATCGGTGATGACGACGTGAGCACCCTCCTCAGCGAAACGGTGAGCGATCGCCCTCCCGATTCCGCTCGCGGCTCCCGTGATCAATGCGACGCGACGGGATAGCTCTTTTTCTTTGGGCTGAAGCGTCAGCTTGTACCTCTCCAGCGGCCAGTATTCCACGCTAAACGCTTCCGCCGGCGTCATTGACACATAGGAATCAATGGCCGTTGCACCGCGTATGACTGCGATCGAGCGGTGGTAGATGTCGCTCGAGATCTTTGCCATCCGCTTCTCTTTGCCTGTCGAGACCATCCCGAGACCAGGGATGAGGATGATCCGAGGATAGGGGTCGTCGATGACATCCTGTGAGTTTCGGTTTGCATTGAAGTAGCTTTCATAGCCTTTCACATACTTCTCGGTCTCTTTCACCAACGCTCGTCTGAGATTCTCCACCGATATGTCGGCAGGCGCGACATCGACGAACATCGGGTAAAGCTTCGTGCTCACGAGATGGTCTGGACAAGCGGCACCCTTCTGCGAGAGTCTTTTCCCATCGACTGAATTCACAAACTCGAGCACATCGGGGGCCTCATCGTAGTGCAGAAGCATTCGTTTTTGTTTACTCACCAAGCCCCGAAGGAATGGCAGCACCTCTCCAGCAAGTGAGATCCGCTCTTTTCTTGAGAGTTCCCGGTATTTCACCCCTCCAAAGGCTTTCTTCTTCCTCTCATGTTCTTCAATATACTTCTGCGCCCGCTCGATCACCGCAATCGTATTATAATAGCATTCCTTGGCGGTATTCCCCCACGTGATCAGTCCATGTTTCCCAAGCAGAATCGCCTGTAGCTCCGAGTTGCCCCGCGTCAGCTCGCCACAGATCTTGGCCAGAGCAAATCCTGGTCTCAGCCAATCCACCCATGCGGCATCTTCCCCATAGATTTCCTCCATGATCTGCTTGCCGTGCTTTGCGGTACAGAGTGCGATCACCGCGTCGGGATGCATGTGGTCGATGTGTTTGTGGGGAATGAAAGCGTGGATGAGGGTATCGATCGAGGGGCGCTTGGCATTCAAGTCGACAAGACAATGTGCAAGATACTCCACCATCTCTTCGTCCGGCATCGCTTTCCTGTCCCAAAGGAGGTTGATGTCATCGAGTCGAAGGCCTGGAAACCCGGCGCGAGTAATCGTCGCCAGGTCCGTTCCACTTCCCTTGACCCGAAGGACGGTGGTTTCTTCTCCTCTGAAATCTCTCTCAGCGATCTTCGCCGAGGTATTGCCACCCGCCCAGTTGGTGACGGATGGGTCGCGGCCCAGGATATTCGAACGATAGACGAGCAGATTAAACTCATTTAACCCTTTTGCTTCCACATCGCGCCAGAGACGTTTCACAGTTTCTACTCCTCTCCAAGATCCAGGTGGGATATTTCGTGAAATGAGCAAAAGCGCCACTGCAATGGTAACAATTTCGTGGGAGAATATCAACGAGCTTCCACGGAGAATCTCAATGCATTGTTGCCAAATAGAAGAAAACATCCGTTGAATTTCATCATCCATTTCCCTATACTTACCGCAGAAACGAGAACACTCCGTTCTTCATCGGCTCTCCTTGACGTCAGTACGACTCATGACCAAGACCTCCGCCCGCAACGCCCAGCTACTAAGCACTTCGGCGTTCAGGCACGCTCTCACCGGATACGCGTTTCTCCTCCCGAACATCATCGGGTTTCTTCTCTTCACTCTCGGCCCAATTCTCTTCTCCTTTGTGATCAGCTTCTTTGACTGGAATCTCTTCTCGAAGCCTCTCTTTGTCGACACTGCGAACTATGCAAAGATTTTCCTCGAGAAGGACTCTCAGTTCTGGAGTTACTTCGGCAACACGATGTTTTTTCTAATCGTCGTCCCTCTTCAGATGGGACTTGCCCTGATGATGGCGTATCTATTGAATCAGGGCGTTCGAGGAACAACGGTCTTCAAGGTCGTCTACTTCGTGCCGGTCGTGGTCTCCATGGTTTCCATTGCGATCCTCTGGGAGTATCTCCTTGATACGGAAAACGGTTTACTGAACCAGATCCTCAGTCTCTTTGGCGCGAGGAAGATCGCGTGGCTTGGCGAACCACAATGGATAAAGCCGGGAATTAGCATGATGGTCGTCTGGCAGAGCGCCGCCTTCAGCACGATCATTTATTATGCGGCCCTCCAAGGAGTCCCCGAACATCTTTATGAGGTTGCCACGATCGACGGGGCCACGAGATGGTCACAGTTCTGGAAGATCACCTTTCCGCTCCTCGCTCCGTCTCATTTTTTTCTCCTCGTGACAGGCTTCATCGGAACACTTCAACTCTTCGCACCCATTTATGTAATGACGCATGGAGTCCCGGGCGCGGCCCGCAACATCATCTTCGAAGTGTACTGGAAGGCGTACCACGAGTTCGAGATGGGGTATGCTTCGGCCCTCTCCTGGGTCCTCTTCGTGCTCATCTTCGTCGTCTCGGGCATTCAGTGGAAGTACATCGGGAAACGCGTGCACTATGGATAGGGTGAGAAGAACATGAGGCAAAGACCTCCAACGAAGGCCCTCATTTACTTTTTCCTGCTGGTCTTTGCCGCGATCTATGTCGTCCCGTTGTTTTGGACATTTATCACGTCGGTGAAGCATCCGGGAATGGTCTTCGACGGTCGATGGCTCCCGTTTAAGCGAGCAAGCGTGGTGACCATCGATGGAAAAGAACACGAGATTAGAATCGTGGAAGAACGAGAGAACACTTTCCTCGTGCGACTCACCGACACGGGTGAAATCAAAGAAGTTCCCCGCGGAGCCGTGGAATCGATCTCTCCGAACTGGAAGAACTATGCCGAGACGTGGCAAGCCGTGCCGTTCGGGCGCTTCTTCCTCAACAGCATTCTGGTTGCCGTCTCCGTCACCATCGGCCAGCTGATTAGCTGCTCTCTCGGCGGATTCGCATTTTCCAGGCTGCAATTCCCCGGTCGAGACAAAGTGTTTTTCCTCTACCTTGCAACGCTGATGATTCCCGGTACCGTCCTGACGATCCCGATCTATCTGCTGTTGCGTGCCTACCATCTGCTTGATACGTATCAGGGTGTAATCCTCCCGGGACTTTTCTCTGCCTATGGAACATTCCTGCTGCGCCAGTTCTTTATGACGATTCCGAAAGATCTGGAAGACGCGGCGAGGATCGATGGCGCCGGAAGCTTTGGAGTGTATCTCCGGATTATCCTACCGCTGTCTGGACCCGCTCTCGCTGCGCTGGCGACCTTCGTCTTCATCGGTTCATGGAACGACTTCTTCTGGCCGTCAATTGTTCTCACGGATCCCAATCGACTCACTCTGCCGGTGGGTCTTGCACTCTTCAACGATCTTTATTTCATTCAGTATGGACGACTGATGGCAGGAAGCATGATCAGTATCATCCCTGCGATTCTGATGTATCTCGTTTTCCAGAAGTTCATCACCAAAGGAATTGTGATGACGGGATTGAAAGGATAGAGGAGGAGAAGCGTTCTCATGCCGAAAAGTATCCTCGTCTCGCTAGCGGGTGCATTGATCGTCATCGTTGGTCTTTTCAGCTATCTCTCGGCGGATGATCCGGAGAAGTATCTCCTGTTCGGGACGTGGGGCACACCACAGGAAATCCAGAGCTTCCAGAGTCTGATCGAGCTTTACAATTCCACACGGTCTCCGAAACATCCTGTGAAGCTCTTCCATCCGGAGAACGTCTCCTACGATCAGCGACTGCTTGTCCAGGCTGCCGCTGGGAACCTCCCCGACGTGATGCACTTGCACAATCAGAACCTGCAAATGTTCGTCCATCGAGGGTTGATCGAAGACGTCACGCCTTTTGTGAAGCGTGACACCTCGTTCCACCTTGATGCTTTCTTTCCAGAATTGGTGAAGCGTTGCATCTTTGAGGGGCGGCTTTACGCAATTCCTCACAACTTCTCAACCCTCGTCCTCTATTATAACAAAGATCATTTTGATGCCGAGAAGATTCCGTATCCTGACAGCACATGGACGTGGGACGATCTTCTCCGGGCCGCGATCAAGCTTACAAAGCGTGACCAGACCGGAAGCGTCGTGCGCTACGGATGCAATCTTCACATTATCCTGTGGACCCTCATGTACCAAAACGGAGGAAGGTTCCTCAACGAAGCTCTCGACAGGTGCCTCATCGGAACGCCAGAAGCCGCTGAGGCATTTCAATTCCATATCGACCTGTCACAGAAGTATCGGGTGACGTGGAGTGCCCTTCAGACGGGAATTCAGTGGGACGACATGTTTGCCGGGGGTCGATGCTCGATGCTTGCAAACGGTCGTTGGGCTGCGTGGCACTATGTGCAGTACATGTCGCCGAAGTCGATGGACATCGCGCCCCTGCCGCGCGGCAGGTATCGCGTTGGTGGAATTGCGACGCACATGATGGCGATCTCGGCGCAAAGCAAGAAGAAGGACGAAGCCTGGGAGTTTATTAAGTTCCTCGTCAGTGAGCGCGGACAGGTGATGGTCAGTGATGATGGAAACAACATCCCGGCATTGAGAGAAATAGCAGAATCCGATCTGTTCTTGAAGAATAAGAACACCCCGCTTTTGACGAACAGAGTTTTTCTCGACGAGATCCCACATGCTGCGGATTGGGCATTCAATCCCGGACCGTACCTCACGGTCTACGCGGTGAACCAACTGATGGAGCGGGCGGAGAAAGAAGTCCTGCTTGGCTACGAGACATCTCTGAGTGCACTCCAAAAGGTGGAGGCTGAATTGAACAGAATGATTGAGAACCAGAAACGATCGACTCTGGCAAAAGACTTTGTCGGCAGCACGATGTTCTTCCTTGTGGGTATCATCACAGTGGCCGCCGCTGTGCTCATCATTCGCCAGCGAAGAAACTCCCATCGAACGATTGACCAGACAAGAGGAGAAACTCGCTGATGGACCCAAAAGCTCTCCCCATCACTGGCACCTTCATCAATGAAATCACCTTCGACATCCCCTCGCAGAACTGGGGACCGAAGGAGTGGCGAGAGGACTTCGACGCCATGCAGGCGATCGGCATCGACACCGTCATCATCATCAAGGGAGGCTTGCGGCGGGAGACGATCTTCCCATCGAAGGTGATCGGGACAAACCCGCCGTTCGATTTGGCCAAGTTCTTCCTTGAGGAAACCACCGAGAGGAAAATGAAGCTTTTCTTTGGAAACTACGACAGTTGGGAGTGGGCAACCAAGGGGATGTGGAAGGAGGAAATCCAGATCAATAAGAAATTTATGAAAGAAGTCTGGGACCGATATGGTGACTATTCCTCCTTCGGCGGTTGGTACCTCACCCACGAAACAAGCCACCGAAGGTTTCATTTCCGGGAAATCTATCTTGAACTCAGTGAGTATGCTAAGAAGCTGACCCCGCGGAAACCCGTACTGATCTCTCCGTTTTATCCATCGCGGAAGATCTACGGCGATGAAGGTCTCTCGCCCGAAGAGTTTGGGGACAACTGGAGACAGATGCTGAGAAGAGTCCACACGATCGACTATGCAGCTTTTCAGGACGGGACGGCACCTCTCGCTGAGCTTCCAGCGTATCTTCATCAAGCAAAACTCGTGATGGATGAACTCGGCATTGAACTCTGGAACAACGTGGAGACCTTCTCACGCGACATGCCGATAAAGTTCCCTCCGATCGACTTTCGAGAGTTGAGAGAGAAGCTCATCATCTCCGCGAAGTATGCGAAGAAGAACATCACATTTGAGTTTTCCCATTTCATGAGTCCCAATTCGTGTTATCTCGCCGCGAGAAATCTCTATCAGAGATATCGGGAGTATTTCAAAATCTGACCCACCCCATGCTCATACAGGATTTCCGAAACCCACCTGACGACTGTTATCCGCTTCAGCTAACTCTCAGCTACGAGCAATGGTTTGGAGATTCGGAAGAGCAACTGCGGAAGAATCTTTCTCGAGCGCGTGAGCTGGGCATTGGCGGGTTAGTCATCACCGTGAATCAGGAGAATTATCTTCGCGACGAGAACGCATGGGACGTTCTCAAGCTCGCGATGCGCATCTCGAAAGAACTTGGATTCAGGCTCTGGCTCTACGACGAAGAAGGGTATCCGAGCGGAGCAGCAGGAGGACACGTCCTCGCGAAAGATCCAAACCTGGAAGCTATCGGTCTCGTCGAGAAAACGGACGGGGAGGGGCGGTCGACCTTTGAAGTTGTCCCTTTGTACGAGGGGACGCATGCTACCGAGAACTTCTATCAAAAGCGGAGATACATCAATCTCCTTGATCCGAAGGCGACCTTGATGTTCATTGAGCTAACGCATAAGGAATATGCTCGGCGTCTTGGGCAGCTGATGCATTGGGTCGAGGTGGTGTTCACGGACGAGCCGTCGCTGATCAGCGCCTACATCCCGAAGGGGAAGAAGTATCCCTTGACATTGCCTTGGGCGCGCTCTCTGCCCGAGATTTTCCTGAAACGGAAGGGCTACGATCTTATGCCGCACGTCGAAAGTCTCTTCCACGATACGGGAGAAAAGGACCGGAAGATCCGGTGCGACTTTTATGATCTGCTTTCTCACCTTTGCGCCGAGAATTACTTCGGCCAAATTCAGGCGTGGTGCCACGAACACGGAATCGCCTCGAGTGGCCACCTGCTGGGCGAAGAAACGCTCGTCTGGCAAACGTATTTCGAGGGACACCCATTTCGGTGCTATCGGAAGATGGACGTCCCGGGAATCGACATGATTCTCTCCAGCCCGGAACGAATCATGATGGAAAACTTTTTCATCGTGCCGAAGCTTGCCAGCTCAGCCGCGCGCCTGGCCAGCAAGCGCCAGGTGATGTGTGAGATCAGCGATTTTCTCGGGGAGTTCGAGGATCATCCCGCAAGCTTTGAGCAGATTGCTTGCACAGCAGGGGTTCTTTATGCCCTCGGAGTGACGGAACTCGTCTGCATGTACGGTTCGCCCATCCTCGATGCACTCGGGAAAAGAAAGGAAACCGGTACACAACGTTCACTGATGAGCGCGAATGATTACAAGCAATACACCCATTTCGTCGCACGGTTGAGATCCGTTTTCACGAAAGCGAGGATAGAGACTCGTGTGGCGGTCCTCCATCCGATCGTGAGCCTCTGGGCAAACTTCACACCTTCCGACCGCTCGATGTATGAGCCGCATCCGAACAGGCAGGTCAGATTCATTGACGAGGCCTTCACAACCCTTTGCCGAGAACTCCTGCAGCACCACGTCGACTTCGACATCCTCGACGATGATGCTGTTGCGGAGGCTGAAGTCGAGAATGGTAAACTGAGAACAAAAGAGAGCGAATACTCGCTCTTCCTTTTGCCCCCGATGGATACGATCCGATTGGCGACCGTCAGGAAGCTTGCAGGGTTTGCCGAGGCAGGCGGGTCAGTCATCGCCCACGCGGTTGTACCAAAGTACGCCGCTGAGGGGATCGAAACCGACGGGGAAGTTGCAGCATCG
>JBBIJH010000098.1:0-9637 GCA_037446075.1 Ignavibacteriales bacterium | reverse complement strand
GCCTTCCGTCCTGAAGTTTGATTGTGGGCTGGGGGGCTTCGAGGAGTTCAAGTTGCTCACCCGCTTCCTCGGGCACGTAAGACTTCAGGACCTGCTTTGCCCCTTCGATCGTGTAGCGTTGCTCCCGATGAAGCTTCTTGATGTAGAGGATCAGGCGGATGTCACGATTTGTATAGATCCGGTTGCCTGCACGGTTCTTCGCGGGATTCAGTTGTTCAAACTCAGATTCCCAGTAGCGCAGGACATACTGCTCCAGGCCAGTGATCTTGCTTACCTCGCTGATGGAGTAGTAGAGCTTCTTGATGCCGAGCTGCTTCATTGGAACCTCGCCTCGTTATGGTGAACTTGGCCAATAATACAGTAAATTCCGTACACTTGCAACCTATCAGTACTATGCCGATTTCTCAATCAGGACGACTGCGACCACAGCCTGATCCGAGTGAGAAATAGAAAGGTGAACCTGGCTATCTCCAATGAGTTTCTTCATCTCACCGCTGAGGGTGATTGAAGGCTTGCCGCGGGCGTCGTTACTTACTTCGACGTCCTGCCATCGGAAAACACCGCTCCATCCTGTGGCGCATGCTTTGCTGAAAGCTTCTTTCGCTGCAAATCGCGCGGCAAGGTGCTGATGAATGTTCCTCTTCGACCGAGAGTAACTCAGCTCTTTCGGAGTGAAGACTCTCTGGAGGAAACTCTCTCCGTACTTTTCCATCGTTTTCCTCATCCGCTCTACTTCAACAATGTCAACACCGATCCCTTCGATCATAAGGCCTTTGGTTTTTCCTCCGTCAGTGGGTTCCGAGTACTTTCTATTTTCTGTTCTCCCTCTTCACGATATCAATCAGCTCCGTTATATCGCTGATGTCGTAGTCTGCGTGAGAGTCGATCGTTCCGAATGTATCGCCGTATCGCGCGAACACTGTCTTCATTCCAACCTTTGCTGCGCCGACCATATCGCGCTCAGCCCAATCGCCGACCATCAAGGCTTCCTGTGGTTTCAGTCTCAGTAGTTTTAACGCCATCCTGAACGGCTTCGGACTTGGTTTTCGTTCGCCCGTGTCATCGAATGTCAGAACGAGATCAAACAGATGGTGGAAGTTCAAATAACACAGCCGCAGCCATGCTTCTCGCGCGGGGGCGTCAGAAATCACGGCCAGCTTCTGGCCCATTTTTAACAGTGCGGCAAGCGTGACGTAGACGTGAGGATAAGGAACGAGTGCAGCTTCCCTTGCTCGTCGGTAAGCGATGATGCCCGCAGAAAGAATCTTATAGTCTACTTTCTTGAAGACGTCGTAGAGAAGCTGGTCGAAGACATTCTGGAATTCAATCCCCTTCTCTTTATAGATTTTGTCGATCCGGTCCCTGACCTCATTGAACGAAAGCCTCAAGCCCGCGTCGATCATCGCGTTCACCGCAGCATCAACCGCCTGGCGCTTCATCGCCATGAAGTCGACGAGAGTGTTGTCGAGATCGAAAATGACAGCCTTAATCATTCCTGAGAATCCATTCCAGCATCAGTGCTGCTCTTTCAGACGGAGCAAGGCATCCACTGCCAGACTATAGCCCATGGCCCCAAATCCAACGATTTGGCCTGTGCACACCGCGGCGGTAAGGGAATGTCGGCGAAACTCTTCTCTCTTATAAAGGTTGGAGAGATGTACCTCAACGACGGGCCGATTGATTGTAGCGATGGCATCCCTGATGGCGATGGAAGTGTGAGAGAAGGCACCCGGATTAATGACAACCCCGACGTAGTCGCTGTCGATGGCCGTATGAAGCTCGTCGATGATTTCGCCTTCCGTGTTCGACTGAAAGAAATGGAAGTCGATCTTGGGGAACTGCCGTCGCAATCCCTCGTTGATCTCGTCGAGCGTGATGTCTCCGTATACTTCCTTCTCACGCCTACCGAGCAGGTTGAGGTTAGGTCCATTGATCACCAGAATTTTCATGGCACCACTTCAAGATTTGTGATAGTGGGATGATCAAGGTTGCTTACTGACTTCGTCTTCGATGAAAGCTCGAACCGCGGGCTTCACATACGCGTTGTCCAGTCCGATCTCGCTAATACCGCGCGCTAGGACGGACAGCCGCTTGCTCGACGGAATTTTCTTATTGATCACCAGGAGTTTTTCTGACTTCAGCACGCAGTATCCCCCCTCGAAATCCCCCTTCTCATATCGGATTCTGATTCCCAACTGTCCAGCGAGAGACTCAAGCTCTGTGATTAACTCATTCTGGTCCATGCTACTTAGGCTCTCCTTTATTCCGGTTGCACTTTATCCATGAACACTTTTCTTCATCGGTTGCCACACGACAAGGCCAAGGATTGTGTAGTAACAAAGCAGTGCGATCAACGGCAATCCTTTCAGCGCAGCAACGCGTTTGATAAGCAGCTCGCGGAGGATGGAATTGTCCGGGGATCCCCACAATTCCAGGGAAAGCATCTTCCCATCAAGGTATAATGTGTATGCCTCCACCGGCGTGAATAGGTAGAAAAGAATCGCACTCATCATCAGCCAGCCGTTTTCTTTCAGGCGGAGAGGAGTTGAACGCAGAAAGAGAATCCCGCTCACGAAGACGAGAAAGTAACCCAGAAAAATCACGCCAGAGCTGTAGCTGATCATCCGGAAGATTTCTCTTTCGACAAAAGGGTTGAGGTCAGGTTCGAACTCCAGAGTACCTGCGACGAGCAAGTGGTTGCCCAGGATTGCGCGAATGTTGATTCCCCCAAGCCAGATGACGCTGCCGATGATCAGAAAGAACAGTGAAAGCTTCTCCAGCCGGATTGTCGATCTTGGCAAGCTTACCACGAATCAGGACAGGTTTAGAAAATGGTCTGCAAGAAGGAACGGATCGCTACCACCGGAACAAAATCCTAGATCACCGGACAGGTGCCTCATGATCAATATACCAGTTTTTTACCCAGCTAAAGTCGTAGAGAAGGGTAAGGAGATTTTCAAAAGTTCCTCCTGTCATCGAAAGGTAGTGCGCAAAGAGTGCTTCTTTCGTCTCTGGCGGAGCATTCTCGACGAGCTCTCTCAGTTCCTCCACGACCTTTTCTAGGTTTTCATTGAATTCTCTTGTCAGCTTCTCGTACCCCTCGGTCTCCGCGGTGCTACGCTTCAGGATTCCGTACGCGTTTGACAGAAACTTTGAGCGGAACGCAATCCTTCTAAGTAGATCCTCCTTGCCGCTCCTCCGGGCCACTTCGATCAGCGTAGCCAAAGTTTCTCCGGTCTTCAGCCTGTGGTGTGAAAACTCGCCCACTTCCCGAACGAACTCTTCTGTTTCTCGGCTGATCTCCATCGCAAACCACGTCTCAGCGATCTAAGCGAACGTGCTTAAGCTGTTGCAGGACGTATTTTCGAATCTTGTGGGGACTTGGAAGTTCTCTTTCCAGTTTTCCGTTCGTGCAGAACGGTTTCAGCAGAGGTTTGTATCCGGCTTTGCGAAACCGAGCTTTGGCAGGAAGTATAATAGTCTCATTCGTTCTCACGTTCCGGTAAACCTGTTTTTCCCCCGAGGGTTTCCCTCTCTTCGCGATGGGCACTCCTTCAATTTCCACAATATCCATGGCGAAATCGAGCACGGGTGCACTGCTGATCGAGGTTCCTACTCCGTAGGCGTCCACGACTCCGCTCAGCGCCAGAACGGTTTCTTCCTCAATTCCTCCACTGACAAAGATCTTGACGTTCTTGAATCCATTGAGATCGAGTTCCCATCGCACCTCTTTTGCGATGGCAAGGAAATCACCACGTCGAGAGCCAGGCGTATCCAAGCGAACACCATAAAGGTTTTTCCCGAGGGCTCTGGCAACCCGGAGTGCTTCGAACCGCTCGTCGTTGAAAGTATCCACAAGCGCGATCCGGTTGATCTTCTCGTCGATGACCTCATCAAAAGCTTTTGTTGCTTCTACTGTGTCGCCAAAAATCAGTATCAGCGCATGGGGCATGGTTCCGGCGGGCATCATTCCGAGGAGCTCAGCGCCTTTCACAGTGGCAACCGCATCGCAGCCGCCGATGTACGAGCTGCGGTCGATCATTGGTGTGATAGCTGGATGCATCCTACGCGCGCCAAAGTGAACGACGCGTTTTTCGCCAGCACACAAGCGGAAGCGGGCAGCTTTCGTAGCGATCCCGGATGCCTGGCAAATCAGTCCCAAAATTGGAGTTTCATAGATCGCAAAGTCGAGGTAGTTTCCCTCGATCATCATCACGGGTTCTTCTTCTCGGAAGATCGTTCCTTCCTCCATTGCCTTCACAGAAACCTTGAGGTGGCGGAAGATCTCAGCGCATTCTTCTAACCCGGCGAAAACGCCCCAAGGATAATTCCTCGGGAAGTGCTTCACAACAAACTCTGCCTTTACCCGCTTGTTAATCTTCTTCGCTTTAAGGATTTTAACGGCTCGCTCGAAGTAGACATCCGTTACTTTTCCGCGGCGGATTTCACCCTCAGATGCGGTGTGAAACATATTAGGGACTTTATTTGTTCTGGAGTGACAAGAGACCTAGGAATCTGAGATGCTTTTGACTTTGAAATATACCTTTTTTGGCCTACAGAATCAACTTGCCATCTCACGATGTCTTTAGACTCTAGAGAGGCTTTCCGCAAGTCACACACCCACATCTCAAATCCATACAGACAGGAGCCCTTACCATGAAACATTCTCTCAAAATTAGTATGTCATTCCTTCTCATTCTCCTTCTTGTTCCATCCTCGTTTTCGCTTCCGCGCTTTGCATTGCTCACCGGTTCACAATGCCAGTCGTGTCATGTTGATCCGACAGGGGGGAGGATGAGAAACCTCTTTGGCTTTAACTATGGGAAGGATGAACTTCCCATCCGTGCCGCTCGAAGTGCCGAGTTTGAACTCAGCCCGAAGGTGAGCGATAACATCTCCGTTGGGGCGGATTTCCGGACACAGTACATCTATGATCGATACTCCAAGAGCAGCAGCTTCCAAGCGATGAGCGCGGCGCTGTATGGTTCACTGGCAATAGGGAAGAAGATCAGTATCTATTACAAG
Source organism: Ignavibacteriales bacterium (assembly GCA_037446075.1). Lineage (GTDB taxonomy): Bacteria > Bacteroidota > Ignavibacteria > UBA10030 > JAHEZR01 > JBBIJH01. The sequence goes on along the minus strand of JBBIJH010000098.1, from coordinate 4,612 downwards.
CAGGATATCATCAACGGGACGTACGTGCAAACTGCACGTGGGAATCTCTCTGGAACGGAAGCATTCGGGTTACTGAAAATCCTGCCCCGGAATAGCTACATCAAGGCAGGTCTTTTCTATCCCGCCTATGGTCTCCGACTCGATGATCACACGTCATATATCCGGGGCGGCGATCTTGGGTTTCTGTCGGGCCATCTGTTTAATACAGGCTTGCCGTGGGTTCCGAACTATAAAGACATTGGGATTGAGGTGGGAGCTAACGTGGGTAAAGCATTGGCCACTTTCGCAATCTTAAACGGTACGGGGAATGACCAAACGATTGCGCTCGGACAGTCAACGGTTAAGGCGTATGCGGGCAGCGTGCAGTATATCAACCGAGCGGAAAAAGTCGGCCTCTTGGTTGGGAGCTCATGGTATAACTATAAGGGGTTAACGTTGTTCGGGTTCCACGGCGGGCTTGGCTACGAGATCTTCACCCTCGCCGGGGAGATTGACTGGGCGAAAAACCTAGCTCAGTACCAAGGTCTTGAGTCCCTAGCGGCTTATCTGGAGGCAAATCTGCGGCTCGTGGAAGGCGTTTGGGTTATCGGGAAGCTTGATTACTTCGACGGAGATCGCAACAGAGATAATGTGCCGACCCCACTCGGTCAGAGACTTCCACCGAGGACAAACAGCTTCAAACGATACACAATCGGTGTAGAGTTCTTCCCGTACAGTTTTGTAGAAGTCAGGCCGCAGTATCGAATCAATTCGGAGACACCGTCGATTGACAACAACGAATTCCTCGTGCAATTCCATTTCTGGCTGTAATCACCAAGATCAAGAACTATCCGGGGTAGGGACCTACTATGGTGGAACGTGCAATCTTGCCTCTCGTCGTTGGTTTTGCCCTGTTTACTGTATCATCTTGCAAGAGCGAAAAGGAGGTTTCATTCTCTCAGGAAGTCTTCCCGATCCTCAAGAAACGCTGTGCCAGCTGTCATTATCCAGGGAACGAATTCAATGAGAGCAAACTTGCCATGGAGAGCTACGAATCGCTCGTGAAGGGGGGTGTCCACGGTTCGCCAGTAATCGCAGGGGACTCGAATAACAGCCTCATTATCCAGAAGCTCAAGCCCGATCCCCCATTTGGGAAGCGGATGCCCCTCATGAGCAAGGACCCGTTGAAAGAGGAAGAGATTGCGCTGATTGAGAAGTGGATCGACCAGGGAGCGAAGAATAACTGAGAAGCCTGTCTCACTCACCCGTTCACGCCGCCGCGTTTTCTTTCTTTGAGCCCATCCACCAAAGCTGGGAGAAATTCTCCCGCTATCCCCAAGAGGACTTCATCGGCACGATCGGAGAGAGGCGTCCGTTCTGGGTTCACCTCGACAAGGTAGGCGCCGGATTCCTTTGCGATGATAGGGAGTGAGGCGGCGGGATAGACGATCCCAGAGGTGCCGATCGAGAAGAAGACGTCGGCACCTCGAGCGGCGCGCTCGGAGGAATTCCATTGGTCTGCGGGAAGAAGCTCCCCAAACCAAACGACATCCGGCCGGATGAGGCCATTGCAGTTGCTACACCACGGGGCTGTGGTAACTGATATAAGCTCTTCGTTCCGGTACCTTCGGCCGCATTCGATGCAGTAGTTGCGCTCGATGTTGCCATGAAGCTCGTAGACTCTGCTGTTCCCCGCCCGTTGATGGAGGTTGTCAATGTTTTGGGTGATTAGCGAAAACTCCGGGAAGAGCTTTTCCATTTCGGCAAGTGCATAATGACCGGCATTCGGCTTGACTTCCGCGATCAGTCTTTTCCGGTATGCATACCACTCCCAGACCAGGTCTGGATTGCGGATGAAAGCGTCGAAGTTCGCAAGCTCTTCCGGTTTGAATTTCTTCCAGAGTCCTTCGTTCCCCCGAAACGTGGGGACGCCGCTCTCTGCCGAGATTCCGGCTCCTGTCAGTGCGGCGACTGCACGGGCTGACGCCAACTTCGCGAGGAGGCGTCCGGAAAACTTATTCGTCATTTCTTCCCTTCGGGTTGCAGGGTTAGCAAATCCCAGCCTGAACGCTCAATCTCCGGTCGCCCAAGAAGAAGGCGATGATAGTCTCCATTCAACCATAAGGGGGCTTGATCATCATAGTGCTTGTGGAGAGGTTGCCCGGATTGCCCTGTCGTAATGACGATCAGAAAGGAATTTGGATTTGACATGTCCACAATCTGTCGCATCGAAGCACCGACGAGCTGCTTGAAGGGTCGCGTCAAATTATAGTGGCCATTGTTGATCGTCGTGCTTGCCCCTCCAGTCGGAAACGGCCCGATGCTGAAGACTTTTTTCATGCCCGGAATTCGACCGAACAGGTGCTCGAAGGTGACTTGATGGAGCCTACCCCATTGCCAGGTCTTCGGCTCCTTTCCTAATTCGATCTTTAGTTCCTGGATCGCTTCGTCGAAACTTCTCCGTATGATGTCGTCGCGAGTTTCGCGCTCCTCTGTTCGCGTATCATCGAACCAAGAAGAATTGCCGTCCTGAAGCAGCTTCCCTGTTGCCCGGTAAGGAATGTTGGCAAGCAGCAGATAGTTGTTGAACAGCTCCTCGCCCATCTCATCGACATAGATGTTGTGCAGGAGCTTGACGAAGAAGACATTGAAGATTGCCGCAGCCACGTCTTCTTTTTGGAGGCTGTAGTTCCAGTTCCGGAGATACGTGAGGGCCACGCGCATCTCGTTCTCCATCGTTGGCACCGAACTGAAGGCATGGAGAATGAGCGGCACCATCTCACGAGCATGCGGCGAGACAACATCGCTCTGCATGGCCTGAAAGTCCTCTACGGAAAGTTTTTCCCTCGCCCTCAACATTTCTTCTATCCTGCTAATACGTGAAGGAGATTCCCACAGATCCGAGAGATAGTAGGGGTAAGAGCGATCGACGATCCGGTTGTTCGCTGTTCCGATCTGTTGCGTCGGAGGGTTGAACATGCGAGGGAGTTTCTCGAACGGAATAAACCCCTTCCAGTCACTGCCGGTCGCCCACCCCGGACTCGGGGCAATGGCAGTTTCTCTGCTTCGCATCGGCACCCTTCCAGCGAGCTGGTAGCCAATATTCCCTCTATCGTCGGCATAGATGAAATTTTGGGTGGGAACGGTAAACTCTCGAAGCCCCTGGAGAAACTCTTCCCAGTTTCTCGCCCTGTTCACGAGGTACACAGCCCGAACTTCGTCGCTCATCTCGAATCCTGTCCAGCGGAAGCTGAGGGGGTGGTTCTTCTCAAGCCCTGTCTTGTACACATTGTATTCAAAGAGAGGGAACGAATGGACATCGCTGACGATTGGGCCTCGATGAGTCCGCCGAATTCGGATTGTATCCGCCTTGCTACCACGGACGAAAATTTCTTCCTCCGAGATTCTGAATTCATTCCACGTGCCATTGAAAAAATATTTGTCTGGGTGAAGGGAATCGGTCTCCTCAATATAGAAATCCGCGTCGTCGATCATACCGTTTGTGAGTCCCCAAGCGATGTGTTTGTTCCGCCCGATGACGACGCCGGGAAGGCCCGGGATCGAAACACCCGCAACATCCAAGCCGGGACTGGAAAGATGGATCACGTACCATCGTGAGGGCGCGGGGAGAGCCAGATGAGGGTCGTTTGCGAGGATGGGCTTGTCTGTTATAGACTTTTCTCCAGTTACGACCCAACTATTGCTGCCGATGCCAGAACCTTCTATGCCAAGGAATCGGCGGTATGCTTGATCGAGTGCTCGGAGGCTCGTTGGTTGATAGGCGTAAAGTTTCCCCCCAGTTTGTGGAAGGATGAAAGGTGCATCGTCTGGATACGAAGGGAAAACTTCAGCAGCTTTCTCTCCCCCCAGCTTGTTGATCAAATCACCCAGGGTCAGATCGACCCACCAAGAGAGAGCCAAATCCCACGCCTGGAGACGCACGATCACCAGGCTGTTTTCGATCATCCATGGTTCGGGCTTGATCCCCAAGACATCAAACTCTACGGGCAGCTTGCCTCGCTTATGATCAATGAGGGCGTTGACGCCTCTTGCATAAGCGGAGAGAATGCGTCGTGTGTCTGGATGGACGTTTGCAGCCAGTTGCTGAGCCAATCTTCTCAATCCGATGGTTCGGAACATGCGGTCAAGGTTCAACGTGAAATTTCCAAAAAGCTCTGAAAGGCGACCCGCTCCCACTCTACGGGAAAGCTCCATCTGCCAGAGTCGATCTTGAGCATGGACATATCCAACCGCGAAGGCGAGATCTTCTTCGTTCTCGGCATAGATGTGAGGGACGCCAAGCTGGTCTCGGTACACACGAATGGGTCCTGAAAGTCCTGAGGCTGTTATCACCCCGTTGGTTTCAGGGAATGATTTTGTTAGAAGATGCCGGAAGAAGACAACGACGGCAATCCCTACGATTACAAGAGTCCCAAGGACTCCGATGATGATCTTAGTTTTCTTTGACACAGGGAATTCTCGAAAATGGTGATGAGCGTCGAGGGAATAAAAAATCCCCTCTCTCAACGGGGTGTCAATCTAAGGAAGAAAATCTTGTCTTGCAAGAAGCCGCAGGGTCCTTAATCCCGATATAGAACTGAGATTTTGTTGGTATCTTGGGAACTAACAGCGG
>JBBIJH010000097.1:0-9680 GCA_037446075.1 Ignavibacteriales bacterium | reverse complement strand
AATGTTGTGACCGTGTACTCAGATGAGCGCCTCGTCCATGTGATCCATGAGTTTGCACGATATCGCTTTGGCAGGTTTCCCGTGATCGACCGGAAGACCAAGAAACTTGTGGGAATCATCACGAAGGGAGATATCCTCGGCTGTTTGCTGAGAAGACTCGAGACCAATCATTATAGGGAGGAGATTCGCAGATACAGACTGAGCCATTTGTTCGAGGACATCATTTCAGATAGGTCTACTCTGGTGCTGAGGTACGACGTTGAAGGGTCGAACTTTGAAAAAGCTGGAGAGGTAAGTAGCAAGCTCAAAAAGGATCTCACAAGACTCGGCATTCACCCAGATGCCGCAAGGAGAATTACCATCGCATCCTATGAAGCCGAGATGAATATGGTTATTTTTTCTCGGAGGGGCGAACTCATTGCCACTATCGAGCCTGACAGGGTAACTGTGAATGCGGTGGATGAAGGCCCAGGAATCCCAGATGTCGAGCTTGCCATGAGGCCTGGTTATTCCACTGCACCTGACTGGGTTCGCGAGCTTGGTTTCGGCGCAGGGATGGGTCTACCGAACATCAAGAGTTGCTCCGATGAAATGAAAATAGATTCGAAGGTCGGAGAAGGAACGAACCTTCAATTCACCGTCTACACAAAGAAATGAAACTTCAAGAAATAGTCGCGGCTTTGAGCTTAGTGGTCAAGACGGGCGAGAAGCTGCTCGAAAGGGACGTGACCGGCGGATACGCTGGAGATCTGCTGAGCGATGTTCTCGCACACTCTAAGAAAGGCAACGTCTGGATCACGCTCCAGACGCATACGAACATTGTCGCGGTGGCCAGTTCAAAGGAGCTTTCTGGAATCATCATCGTGAACGGAAGAGTTCCAGAAGAAGAAACGCTGCGGAAAGCAGAGGAGGAAAACGTTCCCATGATGATCAGTAGTCTCTCCACTTATCATGTCGTCTGCAGGTTGTATGAACTTGGACTGAGATAGCATGAGGGAGTTCAACGCCGATTTGCACATTCACACGTGTCTTTCGCCGTGCGCCGACCTGGAGATGTCTCCAAGGAATATCGTAAGGGAGGCGAAAAGAAAAGGTCTTCACGTGATCGGTATCTGCGACCACAACTCAGCAGAGAATGTCCCTGCAGTAGAAAAATCTGCGGCAAAAGAAGGAATAAGGGTCATTGGAGGTATGGAAGTGACATCCAAGGAGGAAGTGCACCTCCTGGCATTGTTTGACGTGGGGGATAGGTTGTATTCACTTCAAGAAATCGTCCATGAAAATCTTCACGGAACAAACGACGAAAGGCTGTACGGAGAACAGGTTATCGTCAACGAAGAGGAGGAAGTTATTGGATTCAGCAAGAAGCTTCTCATTGGTTCAACCGAGATCACAATCGGCAAGCTCGTCGACTTGATCCATGAGCATGACGGGTTGGCATTCGCGGCTCATGTCGATCGGGAAGGGTTCGGTATTCTAGGGCAGCTTGGGTTCATCCCGGAGGGATTGCCCCTTGACGCCTTGGAGCTTGCGGATCCATCGAAGCGAGACACAATTCCGCAAAAGGATCTCTTCCCGTTCGTCACATCTTCTGATGCACACACATTGAAGAAGATTGGCGCCAGATACACTACCTTCCTGATGAGGGATGTGAGCATAGAAGAAATGAGGAAATGTCTCCGGGGCGAGGACGGAAGACGTGTGGGGAACTAGACATGGAAGACTTGTCCCTGCATATCCTTGACATCGTCGAGAACTCGTTAAGGGCAAAGGCGAAAAACATAGAAATAAAGCTGACCCAAAACGAGACACAAGACACACTCATACTTGAAGTTGCCGATGACGGTGAGGGAATGGATGAAGAAGCGGCGATACGTTCCAAGGATCCCTTCTATACCACAAAGGCGAGTAAGAAAGTCGGCCTTGGTTTGTCCTTCCTCGCACAGTCTGCAGAAGAGGCAGACGGAACACTGGAAATAGAAAGTGCGAAGGGTCGGGGATCAAAGGTAACCGCAACTTTTCGGCTCAGTCATATAGACAGAAAGCCGCTTGGGGATTTTGAAGAGACACTTAAATGCCTAACAGCGACCCATCCAGAAGTGAATTTTCGCTTTCAGTACGTGGTCACTAACGGATAAAAGATGATCGGCCTGACGATCAACAACCAGAAAATCGAAGTGGCGGAGGGAACAAGTCTCCTCACAGCCATCGAAAAGCTTGGCGTTCGAGTTCCAACGCTCTGCCATCACAAAGCCTTGACTCCCTACGGCGCGTGTCGGCTCTGTGTGGTTGAGATTCACGCTCCGGGAAGAGCGCCCAGTGTTCAGGCCTCCTGCTCCTACCCGGCCCTTGATGGGCTTCAGGTCTTCACTGAGACGGAGCGCGTCAAACGAGCCAGAAAAATCACGGCGGAACTCCTTCTCGCCCGCTGTCCCGATTCAGAAGTGATCCAGCGCATCGCTGCTGAGCAAGGAGTTCTTGAGCCGCGCATCAGGAAGAAGTACGACGATTGCGTGTACTGCGGATTGTGCGTCCGCATGTGCGAGGAGCGGATGGGACGGAGTGCTATCGGCTTCACCGGTCGAGGACCAAGAAAGAAACTTGAGCCTCCGTTTGGCAAGCACAATCCGATGTGCTGGACGTGTGGGGCGTGCGATTTCATCTGTCCAGTTGGCAAGAAGGTGCGCAGCTTAGCATCCCCCTTTGCGCCAGTGCCGATACCGAATTCGTACAACCTGGGCCTTAATTCGCGCCCTGCAATTTCCATTCTTTATCCGCAGGCAATCCCGAACAAACCGTCCATCGACAACACCGCGTGCATTCACCTGAATTATGGTGCGTGCGGAATCTGCGAAGAAGTCTGCCAGGCAAAAGCGATTAAGTACGACCAGCAGGATCAGACAGTCGAATTGAACGTGGGTGCCGTGGTCCTTGCGCCCGGCTACGAAACGTTTGATCCGATTGTGAACAGGGACTTGGGCTACGGGCGGTATCCAAACGTGATCACCTCGCTCCATTTCGAGCGCATACTTTCCCCGTCCGGCCCGTTTGATGGGCACGTTTTACGGCCCTCCGATCTGAAAAAGCCCAAGCGCATCGCATTCATTCAGTGTGTCGGCTCTCGCGACTACGAGCGTGATTATTGCTCCGCTGTTTGCTGCATGTACGCGACGAAGGAAGCCATCATCGCTAAAGAACATGCGGGTGCGGATTTACAATGCGACATCTTCTTCATGGACATCCGGGCGTTCAGCAAGGGGTTCGAGTCGTATTTCGAATTAGCAAAGAAGCAGGGGGTCAGGTATATCCGTTGCCGCGTGCCGCTGATCGAAGAGGTCCCGGAGACAAAAAATCTGGTGATCAAGTATCTCACCGAAGATGATCGGAAAGTCTCTCAGGAATACGATCTGGTTGTTCTCTCAGTGGGCATGCAGCCGCCGAGGAGCGTCCAGAAGATTGCGGAGACGTTTGGTGTCCGGCTGAACCGATTTGGCTTCTGCGATACGTCCGTCTTCAGGCCCGTCGACTCCGGACGCGAGGGAATCTACGTCGCGGGACCTTTCACCGAACCAAAAGACATTCCCGAAACCGTCGCCCAAGCTTCTGCGGCGGCGGCAAGAGTGATGGCGCTGCTTGGTGAAGCACGCGGCAGCCTCATCACGCCAACCGTCTATCCTCCCGAGATCGATGTACGAGGACAAGAACCAAGGGTAGGCATCTTCGTCTGTCACTGCGGGACGAACATCGCCAGTGTCGTCAACGTACCGTCGGTCGTGGAGTTCGCCCGCACGCTGCCCGGGGTCGCCTACGCCGAGAACAATCTCTATACCTGCTCGAACGATAGTCTCGAACGAATTAAGGAGAAGATCAAAGAGCACAGTCTGAATCGGGTTGTGGTGGCTTCCTGCACGCCTCGAACGCATGAAGCGCTGTTCCGCAGCGCTGTCAGATCAGCAGGACTCAATCCCTACTACTTCGAGATGGCAAATATCCGCGATCAATGCTCCTGGGTACACATGCATGAGCCGGAGAAAGCGACGGAGAAAGCCAAAGACCTTGTCCGTATGGCGCTGGCGAAGGTGAAACTCAACGACCCACTCTATCCGCGCCCGCTGGAGGTGAACCACGATGCGCTCGTCATCGGCGGCGGGTTGGCGGGCATGATGGCGGCACTGGCACTGGCTGACCAAGGCTTCACTGTGCATCTGGTCGAGAAGGAAGCGAACCTCGGCGGCTATTTGCTCGGAGTTCATTACTTGCTCAACGGAGAAGACCCACAGGCAGCATTGAGGAAACTCATCAGTACCGTTACCTCTCACTCGAACATTCGCGTCTATACGCAGGCGAGGCTCACCGAGGTGAGAGGCTCGCTCGGCAATTTCGAGTCGAAGATCGCCATCGGAGAGAACGGTACAACGAAGGAAATCCATCACGGTGCCATCATTGTGGCAACGGGAGCGCAGACATACAAACCCAAGGAATTTCTCTACGGGCAGGATGAACGGGTCTTGCTGCACCCCGAACTGGAGGAGCGCTTGGCCACGAATGAGTTTACAGCGAATTCTGTGGCCTTCATTCAGTGCGTGGGTTCTCGGAGTCCCGAACGACCGTACTGCAGTCGCACCTGCTGCTCGGAGACGATCAAGTTGGCCCTGCGGATCAAAGAACGCCAGCCGGACTCGCAAGTGTATGTACTCTACCGAGAACTACGCACCTACGGATTCCGTGAAGCGTACTACACAAAGGCGAGGCAGCTCGGGGTAGCGTTTATCCGGTATGCGGATAACAACCCACCCATCGTCGAGGGACAGAATGGTAAACTGCTCGTTGCCGTGCGCGATGAGACCCTCGGTGAGCGGGTTCAGCTGCTCGTGGATAACGTAATCCTGGCGACGGCTACGGTTCCGCGCGAAGGAAACAAGGATCTAGCACAGTTGCTGAAAGTGCCGCTGAGCGAGGACAAGTTCTTCCTTGAGGCGCACCGTAAGTTGCGGCCGATTGATTTCGCTACGGACGGTATCTTCCTGTGCGGGAATGCTCATTCGCCACTCGATGTGGAGGAGGTCATTTCACAAGCGCTCGGCGCAACTGCACGTGCCGCGACAATTCTCTCACGAGACCAGATCGAACTCGAACCAACGATCTCGCACGTTGTGACGGAGAACTGTGATGGCTGTGCCTACTGCGTCGATCCGTGCCCATTCAAGGCAATCACCTTGGTCGAGTATGTCGTGGGGGGAGAAGTCAAGAAACGGGTAGAAGTGAACGAGGCGATATGTAAGGGCTGCGGCACCTGCATGGCAACGTGCCCGAAGAAAGCGATTTACGTCTGGCACTTCCGACCTGAAATGCTTTCGGCAGAAGTCAAGGCGGCGCTGGGGGTAGCAGTGTGAGGAGACCTCGGATTTTCTAGCGAGATCATTCGATGAACGACGAACAATTTGAGCCATTGATCATCACCTTTTGCTGCTACTGGTGCGCTTACACGGGCGCCGACCTCGCCGGCACATCACGAATCCAGTATCCGACGAACATCCGCATCATCCGAGTTCAGTGCACGGGGATGATTCACCCAAATTTGGTTATCGAGGCGCTCACCAGCGGCGCGGACGGCGTGCTCGTGTGTGGCTGTCATCCGGGCGACTGCCACTATCTTGAAGGGAACCTCCGCGCCAAAGCACGCGCAGAAGCGATCGAACTCATGCTGCAAGATTTCGGCATTGAGCCAGAGCGCTTCCGGCTGGAGTGGGTCTCGGCATCGGAAGCTCAACGGTTTGCCCAAGTGGTAACCGAGATGGTCGAGCAAGTTAGGAAAGTAGGTCCAAGCCCGTATCGTGTAGCTGTCTGAGGCAGTAATCGCTGACAAATTACCAATCGCCAATTTTCGATTCACCAATTCACTATGCACCATTCACTATCCACTCTTCACTAAACAATGGAGGGTTCCATGGCAGTCCGACTAGCCCAGGAGTGGTTCACGATCTGCGGAGGATGCGAAGTGACGATCCTCGATGTCGGCGAACCACTCCTCGATCTCCTCCCGAAGCTCGAGATCGTCCATATGCCCGTCATCATGGATCACAAGGTCTTTGGACAGACCGGGGAAAAGACCACGATGGAAATTCCAGAGGCGGACGTTGGAATTATCACGGGCGGCATCCGGAACGAGGACAATAAACTCCTCGCTCAAGAGATGCGGAGGAAATGTAAGACTCTCGTCGCGATGGGCTCGTGCGCATGTTACGGGGGTGTCCCCGCTCTCGCGAACCTTTCAACGGTAGAGGAGATCTACGAGAAAGTCTACCGAGGGTCGGTCTCGACGGAGTCCGACGGCATTCCTCGCGAGCAGGTCCCACCTCTGACGGACCGAGTGTATGCGATTCATGAGGTCGTTCCTGTAGACGTGAAGCTCCCCGGTTGTCCGACGACCCCCGAGCTATTCGTCGAAGCAGTCACAGCCTTGCTCGAGGGCAAGCCGTTTCAGCTCTCTGGCAAGAGCGTGTGTGACGAGTGCCCGTTCATTCGGGAGAAGAAAGCGGTCTCCACGCTGAAGCGCCCACTGGAGCCAATAGACTTTAAACCCGGTGAGCCTATGAATAGCGTGCGCTGCATCATGGAGCAAGGGTATCTGTGTCTCGGGCCGGCGACGAAGGCAGGCTGCGGAGGGAAGGAAGGTACGCCGCGCTGTATCCGCGCCTATATGCCCTGCCGCGGCTGCTTCGGTCCGCTGTCGGATACGGCGAATCCGATGGTCGATATGATGGGTGCGCTTGCCTCGATCGGCCTCGATGCCAAGCAGATTCCAGATCGAGCAGCGACATTCAATCGCTTTGCCGGTGCGCAGGGTCGCCTGCGGCCTGCCCCGAAAGGAGGGAGGCCATCATGACGAAGACTCTCGTTATCCAGCCCGTCTCCCGGATTGAAGGCCACGCCAAAGTCACGATTCAGCTTGATGACACGGGGAATGTGCAGGATACGCGTGTCAACGTGATCGAGCTGCGTGGCTTTGAGAAGTTCTGTATTGGCCGCCCCGTGGAGGAGATGCCTCGGATCACTACGCGGATATGCGGCGTCTGTCCGTGGTCACACCACCTCGCTGCAAGCAAGGCCTGTGACGCTGTCTTTGGCGTTGACCCGCCGCCAGCGGGCAAGAAGCTTCGCGAACTTTGCAACAGCATTGCCTACATGGAGGAGCATATCCTGCACTTCTACTTCCTGGCTGGTGCCGACTTTGTAATGGGACCGGATGCGGACCCGTCCGTTCGCAACGTGATCGGCATCATCGGGAAAGTGCCTGACGTGGCTCGGCGGGTAGTGCGCGCCCGCCACATGGCCGCGAAGATGCTGGAAATCATCGCGGGGAAGGCGATTCATCCCGATGCGTCGGTCCCCGGAGGATTCAGCAGACCGTTGCTGCCCAGCGAGCGCGATGCGGTCAGGAAAATGGCCGAGGAGTGCTTTGAGCTAGCGAAGTTCTCGATCAAGTTTGCCAAGGAGAACATCTTCCCACAATACCTGGATGCAGTCAACTCCCTCGGTGTGATCGAGACCGGGTTCATCGGCACGGTCAAGGATGACGGCGCGCTGAACTTGTACGATGGCAGGCTTCGCCTGATGTCAAAGGATGGATCGTATGTGGATTTCCCCTACGATCAATACACCGACTATATCAGCGAGCACATCGAGCCGTGGAGCTACTTGAAGTTCCCGTACGACAAGCGAGCGGGAACGTTCTCGATGGACCTCGATCACCCGAATGGCATCTATCGAGCGAATACCCTGGCGCGCATCAACGTGTGCGACTACATCGATACGCCACTGGCGCAAGCTGAGCTGGAGGAGTTCCGGAAGAACTTTGGTCGTCCGGCGCAGCTGACGCTGCTCTATCACTGGGCGCGCTTGATCGAGCTGTTGTACAACGTGGAGAACGCACTCCGACTCCTCGACGATCCGGAGATCACGAGTGTCGAGACTCGGAAGAAAGTTGAGCCTCGCGCAGCTCGAGGGGTTGGGTGTGTTGAAGCGCCTCGCGGCTCTCTCATTCACGACTATACGACGGATGAGAACGGCATGTTGACAAATGTCAACTTAATTGTGGGTACGACCCACAACAACGCGCCGATTAACATGTCGGTGAAACAGGCAGCAAAGTCGTTGATCAAGAACGGCCAGTATGACCAGGGCATTCTGAATCGCGTGGAGATGGCGATCCGCGCCTACGATCCCTGTCTCTCCTGCGCGACGCATAAGTTCGACGGCACGCTGGCGGTGAAGATCAACATCTACAACAGCCGAGGTGAGCTGATCGATTCGATGGCAAATTAAACCGTAGGGCGACTTGCCACGTCGCCCTACGAGCCTATGCAACTGCCGGAGAATACATACCTGCCCGATTTCTGCACCAAGCGGACTTTGATCCTTGGCTGTGGAAATCGGCTCTTCGGCGATGATGGCTTCGGCTGTGAGGTCGTAGAGCATCTTCAGAGGCACTATCAAATTCCTGACGATGTCTACGTGATGGATGTCGGAACTGGTGTACGGAGATTGTTAGTCACCCTCTGCCTTAGTCCAGACCTCCCGAAGTCCATCATCGTCATAGACGCTGTCGACAAAGCCAAGGCCCCAGGAGAGATCTTCGAGTTGCCACTTGATGAACTGCCGAATGAAAAGCTCGATGATTTCTCCCTCCATCAGGTTCCTTCATCAAATCTCATGAGGGAACTGAGTGAAATGGGAGTCGATGTTCACGTCCTCACGTGCCAAGTCAGTCGTGTTCCGGACGTCGTCTCGCCTGGGTTGTCTGATGAAGTAGCACGGGCAGTCCCAAGGCTATGTGAGAGGATTGCTGAGAGCTACTTTGTTCGTGCGGCAAGTCAGAGATAGCGGGGCGGGGTCGCGGCAACTCCGGTAGCGATCGACTGGCGTCGACGGCGACGCCCAGTAGCGCGTTGGGCTAATGTTCGGCCGGGGTTGAAGCACAGTTGAGAACTCGGTGAAAAAATGAAACCACGGAGAGTGCAGAGAGCACCAAGGAAAACCTCTAGAAAATTTCTTTGACACTTGTGTCTTTTCTGGCAATGATCTTTCTTTCTGATCCCGGACCCTGGATTGGTTTGTTGCTTCGACAACACAAGCGGAGCCTTCGCCCACAAACCCCTTGCAATCGAGTTCTCAACCTTGTACATTCCTTCCAAGAGCAAGCTTACCGAAGTTGTTCTCGCCTTTCGCATCGTTGGTTCTCAGTAATGAGAGGAACATGCGAGATTTTCGTGCAAATGACGCCCGGGGCAATCGACTATCCCCTCGAAATCGTTTGGAATCTGCCTTTTAAATATGCTTGGTTTAGTGCAATTCTTGATGGACCGATAATCAGACGTTCAAGGCTGTAAGAGGCGACTGCAAGGCACGCATGCATGAGATGTCCATCGCAGAGAGCCTTCTCGATCTCATCCGGGAGCAGCTCTCCCAACTCGAAATGGAGAGTGCGAAGGTGAAGGTCGTCCGGATGAGAATCGGGGAGATGGCTGGCGTACTCCCTGATTCCCTTCGGTTTTGCTTTGGGGTTGCCAGCGAGGGCACCCCTGCCGAGGGCGCAGAACTCGTAATTGACCAGGTGCCGATCAAATGCCACTGTCACAATTGCAAAGCAGATTTCTCTGTCGCAGCTTATGCTTTCATTT
>JBBIJH010000096.1:0-9681 GCA_037446075.1 Ignavibacteriales bacterium | reverse complement strand
GATTCCGCTGACCCTGGTTGGCTCGTGGCACTTTATGTCGAGTCAAGCCTTATCCCCATTCTTCTATGCAGGTGGCGGCTTGGTTCTGGCTATCCGACGAGATGGATTGGGTAACTACATCTCGGCTCAGCACGTCCAAGCGTATGCCCTTTTTCCGCTTGGCGTTGGCCTTGAGTATTTTCTGAAGAAGAACTTATCTGTCGGGACCGACTTGGGTGTGCGGATCTTTGGGAATGATAGTGTCGAGGGCCTGAGGTACGGTTTCAGGGACGCCTACCTGCTGGGCAGGATTGGAGTGAATATCTACCACCTGAAGGCAGACTAACTTAGTGCGACCAGTCGAAGGAGCCTGTGCTTAACCTCGCGGGTCAGATAAAGGTGCGTTCCCCCTGGAAATCCTGCTGTAGTTGCAGAGAATAGTCTAGAAGTCCACAAGAAGAGATGGATAGATTTCAAAGCCTTCCTGCGAATCGGCGTGAGCGGCAGCGTGTCTTTCCTTCTCCCTCAACTCAAACAAAGCTGGCTTTTAGGTGGACGTCACCTTAGTACCCCATTGAAATGGCCAAAGCTATCCTTCTCACAGGAAATCCAGGGTGCGGGAAGACTACGGTGCTGCAGCGCGTGGTCGCACGGCTCACTCAATCTGCCGGCGGGTTCTATACGCAGGAGATTCGGCAACGGGGAGTGAGGAAGGGCTTCGGCGTAACGTCACTTGACGGGCGTAAGGGTGTCCTCGCTTCTGTTGAAGTTAAGAGTCCAAAGAAAGTCGGGAAGTATGGAGTGAACCTCTCTGCGCTGGATGAGGTCGCGGCACGGTCGATCGAAGAAGCTGTTGCGGCGAAGAAGATCGTCGTCATCGATGAAATCGGACCAATGGAGATTCTCTCCGAGCGATTCCGGAATGCGGTGATGAGCGCTCTCCGAAGTGAATCACTCATCCTCGGTACGATCGTCAGGCGGAGCCTGCCCTTTACCGACGAAATCAAAGCAATGCCGCATGTGACCGTGATCGAGGTGAACCGGGAAAACCGTGAGGAATTAGTCGGGCAAATCCTCAGTTTGTTGCAGCGCGGCTCCTCTTGATGTTCAAGCTGGAAGATACGTTCCTTACTTCTTAAACGCCCTCCTGAACAGCGCCTGCATCTCCCCCCACGACTCTTTGTCCGCCTTCTCGTTGTAGGCGAGTGGTTGATCGATAAAGTGAGTTCGACAGGGATAGGATCGGCGGCCTTCTGAGCGCCGCAATCTTAGACAGATGATACACTCCCAGCTCTTTTGCCCTTCCCGCTGATTGTGTGCTTGTTCCCCCTTCATCCTTTAGGATCCTCCCGATGGAGTAGCATATCGGGAAAATCTAATGAGACGGTCGGCGCAACTGATCAGAGTGAGGTTCCATCAAGATTTGAAGAATCGGGGACCGTCGAGGGCAGAACTACTCAAGGGAGTTTGCCGAGGCATGCTAAGTTGTGTGTTTTTGAGTGCTTTCGGCTATTTTCGATTTGCTGGTAGCAATTTTGTATAAAGTATATATATTTATGCTATACACAAACGGATTTGTAACGAATTTACTATCAATAAATGGAGCCTTTTGTTCCACAGAAGCTTCCAATCCACGACTTGGATTGGGAGCCACTCATCCCTCTTATTGGAAAAGCGAATCGATCTCTTGCTTTCTTCGATGGTGTATTACAAGGAGTGACAAATCCGAATCTGTTACTTTCACCCATGACGACACAAGAGGCGGTTCTCTCCTCTCGAATCGAAGGTACGCAAGCAACACTGGGAGACGTTCTAAAGTTTGAGGTAGGTGAGGAACCAGGAGAACAGCAAAGTCGAGAAGATATCCGGGAGATCATCAACTACCGCCAAGCTTTGAAATATGCCGAGGAAGAGCTGAAGAAGAGACCTTTCAGTCTTCGGCTCCTGAAGGATCTCCATGCCATTCTCCTTAACAGTGTTCGCGGACGCAACAGAGCACGAGGCCAGCTTCGCACGGTTCAGAATTGGATTGGTGCACCGGGGACACCCATCGAACAGGCGGAATTCATTCCACCAGAACCTCAACATTTGATGGAGTGCCTAAGTAATTGGGAGCAATACTATCACCTTGAGAGACCGGACCCGCTGGTGCAGCTTGGTGTTCTTCACGCGCAGTTTGAAATCATTCACCCATTCTTGGACGGCAACGGACGATTGGGGCGAATGCTGATCCCAATTTTCCTCTTCGAAAAGAAGATGCTTTCTCGGCCCATGTTTTATCTTTCGGAATATCTCGAAGCACAGAGAGACCCCTATATCGCGCATCTCCGCAAATTGGGGCAAAAGGCGGGTGCGTGGAATGAGTGGATTCAATTCTTCCTGACGGCGGTCGGTGAACAAGCTGAGGCGAATGCTATGAAGGCTCGCGCAATCATCGAACTGTACAACCGACTAAAGCAGCATGTAGTCGACCTGACTCATTCACAGTATGCAATTCCACTCTTGGATCGGATCTTCGCTCGGCCGGTATTCCAAATTTCACATCTCGAGGGAAAGGGAATGCCCACGCGAGCGATGATCACTGGTCTAGTTGCAAAGTTGAAAGAAGCGGGAATACTGAAGGTTCTGCGCGCAGGAAGCGGAAGGCGTGGTCAAGTGCTTGCCCTTCCAGAATTGATTAATGTCACTGAGGGGAGGATCGTTCTGTAGCCCCGAGCTGCCACATACCCGCGTGACAAAGGGAGACGTTCGCTCATGAGCAGGTTACCCGCCTTACTTCTTGAACACCTTCTTGAATAGCTTCTGCATCTCCCCCCACGACTCTTTGTCCGCCTTCTCGTTGTAGGCAAGAGGTAGGTTGAACTTCTTTCCCAATTCAGTGGCTGACTGATTCGTGAAGCTGTGTACCGCGCCGGGGTAGTTCACGAATTTGAAGTCTGCCCCAGCTGCCTTCATTTCATCTTTGAACTTCTTGATCTCCTCGGCGGTGACGAACTTATCGTCTGCCCCATTGCAGACCAGGATTCGCGCTTTCACTTTTCCCTTCTCGGCAGGATGTTGTGTTCTCAGACTGCCATGAAAGCTCACGACCGCCTTCAGGTCAACACCTTCCCGAGCCATCGCGAGTACTACCCCTCCTCCGAAGCAGTAGCCGACTGCACCGAGGCGCATTGGGTCGACGTGCTCGTCACGCTTGAGGACCTCCATCGCCGCCAAAAATCTCGCCTTCATGCTGGAGATGTTGCTCATAACCTCGCCCGCGAACTTTCCAGCGTCGTCAGGATGGCTCGCCTGTTTGCCGTCGCCATACATGTCGACAGCGAGTGCAACGTAGCCAAGTTCGGCCAGCATCTCGGCACGTTTTCGCGCGTAGTCGTTGTGTCCCCACCACTCGTGTACGACGAGCACTCCCGGGCGTTTTCCCACGACCTTGTCGTCATAAGCGAGGTAGCCTTTCATGACGACCGTGTCGGCTTTGTACTCGACGTCTTTGCCGACTATGCCAGCTTGCGCAGTTGTGGCGGCCAACAAAAGAAAAATGTCATATAGACGCATGTTTTGGTGACTCCTTCCGATTTGTGGGTAGAAATGGAAACCAGATTGTGAGCGGCCTCAAGACATGAAAAAAAGGATTGATGGACTTTCGTCGTGACTTCGTTGGGACGAGTAACCGAGCGAGAGGTCGCCGAGAAAATTTGGACCCACATTGTCTTCACTCATTCCTCAAGGCTTCCACTGGATCAACGTGCGCTGCTCGAGCGGCAGGATAGAGCCCGGCGACCAGACTCACTCCAACCCCCACCCCGAGTGCGATGAGTATAAGCCAGGCCGGTAAAGCAAAGAGATCCAGCACTGGAATGGCCTCGCTCCTCATGTACGCCTGCGCTATCGTGGACACAATGCGCGTGATGATCCAGCCAAAGGTGATTCCTGCGACAGTTCCCAGAACGCCAATCACCCCCGATTCAACCAGGAAAAGGCCACGGATGTCAAGCTCATCAGCTCCCAGCGACTTCAGGACGCCGATCTCCCGCCTGCGCTCGGTGATCGACATGACCATCGTGTTCACAATGCCAAGTGAGGCCGTGATCAGAGCAATCAATCCGATGACTCCGAGTGCCAGGTCGAAATACAGGAACATACGCTGAATCTGCTCAAATTGCGCCGCGAAGCTGAATGTCCTAAACCCAAGCTTCTCAACTGAATCACGGACGCTCTTGTAGGGCACTTTCGGGTCGAAATCGATCGTGACCTGGGAAAACGTTTTCTCACCTCTTTCCACGGACTGGGAGAACAGCGTCCCGCTGCTCATCGCTGCGAAGATCTCTGTTGGGTTCCCCCGAAGTCCGCTCGTGCTGAAGCGGGTTGCCGTGGCGATAGGGATGATGATCGGTTCGATACGTAGCCGCCCCATACGTCCGGTTTCACGCACGCCGGAGATTGTCAACGTGTCACTGATTGTCTCTTGGGCATTGATGAAACCGTCCAGGAACCTCCGGAGAACCTCATTCGCTTCCGTCCGAATCACTCGATTCCGGTATTTCGTGTGGAGGAGTGAGTCGAAGTGGATGCGTCTGGCCCTATCGAGCAATGTCTCACCCCGATGAACCAGGATGTGCGCTAAGCCGCTGTCCACTGTTGACACCCGAATAGACAGGATGATCCGCCTACCGAGCACCGAATCCGCAGAATGGATCTCCAATTTCTTCAACAAGTCGTCGGAGATAATGACCTGGGTTGCGCTGTCACTGTCAAAGGCAGAGCCCGCGATCAACTGTGAAAACAGTTTCGTTCGGAGCGCAGTAGAGGGGAGAGCCTGGGCTCTCGAGTCGATGAGCGTATCACCAAACTTCACTTGCACAGAAAAAGCATCGTATGGATAGACAAGATTGACGCCAGGAATCAAGGCGAGGCGTTCGGCGGCTGCCGCATCGAGCTTGGGCGACGAGCTTGTGTCAGGCTCATTGGCACTCCTTTTCGGATACACCTGCATTGTCGTGAACAGGCCTAACTTGTTGAACTCATCCTCAATGTACTTCTGGTTGCCCGCCCCAAACGACAGCATGGAAACAAACGCAGCTATTGCAATGAGGACTCCGGCGATGGTGAGAAACGCACGGAGTTTCATCCGCCACAAGTTGCCGGTGGAAATGACGAGGAGATCTCGGAGGGTCATGCGGGGATTTCTCCCGGCGGTCTCGGGATTCCAGTTTCGGCAACCCGGCCATACTGGAGCCGGATTATTCGATGGCCGTACTGTTGAGCCATCTCTCGGTTGTGCGTAACGAGGACTATGGTGAGGCCGCTACGATTCAGCGACGCCAGGAGCGACATAATCTGTTCTGCATTCTCGTAGTCCAGGTCGCCGGTTGGCTCATCAGCAAAGAGAATCTCCGGTTTCTTCACGATGGCCCGAGCGACGGCGACGCGCTGTTGCTCACCGCCGGAAAGGTCCGCAGGTCGGTGTGACATGCGATCAGCGAGTCCCAGTTGTTCTAATATCCGACTCGCGAATCGACGCCGCTCTCTGGGTGGCGTACCGTTGAAGTACAATGCTGTCTCGACATTCTGGAGTGCGCTGTAGTGAGAGATTAAGTTAAAGGACTGGAAGATCATTCCAACCTTCCGTGCTCGGTAGGCGGCCAGTTGTCGCCTTGACATGCTTGTGAGCGGAACGCCTTCTAACTCGACCAGGCCTAAAGTCGGCGTATCCAAGCCTGCTAGGAGGTTGAGGAGCGTCGTCTTCCCAGATCCGGATGAGCCGACTACAGCGAGGAATTCGCCTCGGGGTACTGCAAGCGTTACTCCATCGAGTGCTCGCACCGTTTGCGGGCCTCGGTGGTAGTAGCGAAACAGGTCAATCGTGCTCAGGTAGGGATTCGGGCTCATGCTGCGGTATGCACAGGATGCTCATCAAGTTCGTTGGCCGAGATAAGTCGCGAGAAAAGTCCTCCTACTCCTTTGCTTCCCCCCAGAGCTTATCCATTTCCTCGAGAGTTGTTTTTGTGATATCCTTCCCCCGTTCTTTCAGCTTCGTCTCGATGTACCGGAAGCGCTCGATAAATTTATCGACCGTGCGGCGAAGGGCATATTCGGGATTGACGTGGAGGAACCGGGCATAGTTCACGAGAGCGAACAGAAGGTCGCCAAACTCTTCCTCGATGCGATCGTGATTACCAATCTTCGCCTCGCGCTGTAGCTCCTTCACTTCCTCCAAAACCTTCTTCCATACGTCTTCCTTCTTTTCCCAGTCAAAGCCCACTTTCGAAGCTTTGTCCTGTATCCGCAGTGCGCGTAACAGCGCGGGGAGTTCGCGGGGAACACCCTCGACGACCGAATTCCTTCCCTCGGCAAGTTTCAGTATCTCCCAATTTCGCTTTACTTCCTGCGGTCCACTGACCTTCACCTCACCGAAGACATGGGGGTGGCGGCGGATCAACTTCTCAGTTTCATCTTTTATTACCGACTCCAACGTAAACTCCCCTTTCTCTTCCGCAATGGAAGAATGAAATACAGCGTGGAGCAGGAGGTCGCCGAGCTCTTTCCTCAGCTCTTCAAGATTGTTTGCATCAATCGCCTCGACTACCTCATATGCTTCTTCTATGAGCGCATAGCGAATGGACTCATGCGTTTGCTCTCTGTCCCAGGGACACTCTTTTCTGAGCTTGCGGACGACTTCGACGAAGTTTTCAAACTCTCTCGCGGGCACAGTGAACTCCTTTCCGATCTTGTGTGTAATAAACTTATCGGATTTTCAGGACAGAAGCAAAAGCTACGGTTGGCTTTTTGTCCAAGTCTTTACTATATTTAGTCGAGCCTGCACGTGCTGACTCTCGCACCTCAACAGAAGGATCATCCCCATGGCTCGATTCCGACTTCTTTTTCTGTTTATTCTTATTCTGCTTGTTTCGTTTATTGTTTTCCTGAACACGACGGTGCGCGAGGTAGACCTTATCCTTACGGACGCCCGTGTCTACACCGTCGATGAGGAAATTTCTGTGGCAGAAGCAGTTGCGATTTCTGGCGACAGGATTGTGTACGTTGGTAGTTCGGGGGATGTATTCAAGAAATACAAAGCTAGAAATATCCTCGACCTCGACGGAAAACCCGTCTACCCAGGCTTCATCGATGCCCATGTGCATCTCCTCGGGTTTGGGTCGAGCATGATGATCGTGAACCTTGTGGGGACGGCTTCAATCGAACAGATCCAACAGAGGATCGCCGAGCGAGTGAAGACAAGCAAGCCCGGCACATGGATCCGGGGGCGTGGCTGGGACCAGAATGATTGGCCAAGAAAGGAATTTCCAACATATCGAGATCTGGACAAAGTCGCGCCGAACAATCCTGTCTATCTCACCCGCATTGATGGACACGCGACATGGGCAAACAAGAAGGTCCTGGAGATCGCGAGCATCACTAGTGCGACCGAGGACCCACCGGGCGGGAAAATTGTGCGAGACAAAGAGGGAAACCCAACTGGCATTTTGATCGACAACGCACAAGCTCTGATCTCCGATTTCATTCCTCCCGCCAGCGAGGAAGAAGTTGCGGAAGCTATCAGACGTGCCGTGAATAAGTGGCCCGAGTACGGCATCACGAGCGTTCAGGATATGGGTGTCGGTCTCAAGACAATTGAGCTTTACAAGAAGTTCATTGACGAAGGAAGATTTCCTATCCGGAATTATGTTGCCATTGGTGGAGAGGGTGAGACGCTTGACTACTATCGAGAGCACGGAGTGGAAATCGGATACGGCAACAATCATCTGACTGTGCGAAGCATCAAGCTGGTTGCCGACGGCGCGCTCGGTTCACGGGGCGCAGCGCTCAGCGAACCTTACTCCGACGATCCGGAAAACCGGGGTCTGACGCGCTTGAGTGAAAAGCAGATTCAGGCTGTAGCGGAATCCGCAATTGTTAAGGGATTTCAAGTATGTACGCACGCAATCGGGGACCGTGCGAATGCTTACACGCTCGATGCGTACGAAAAAGCTTTCAAGGGGGAATCCGGGCAGAAGTATCGGTTCCGCATCGAGCATGCACAGACTCTCGCAGAGAGTGACATTCCCCGTTTCAAGAAGCTCGGCGTCATTCCCAGCATGCAGCCGACACACTGCACGTCGGACATGTACTGGGCGGAGGCGCGCTTAGGGCCTAAACGCATTCGCGGCGCGTACGCCTGGCGCTCGCTCATGAAGACGGGAGTCATCATCTGTGGCGGCTCAGATGTTCCCGTAGAGGATCCCAATCCGATCCTGGGTTTCTACGCGGCCATTACACGGCAGGACGCGGAGGGAAGGCCAAGAGACTGGCGCGACGTTCAGCAATATTTCCAGCTCTCTTCTCAAGGGATCGTCGATACTTCTGCATTTCAGAACGGCTGGTATGGAAGCGAGAAGATGACGAGAGAGGAAGCGCTGAGAGCTTTTACAATCTGGGCGGCCTATGGGGCTTTTGAGGAGGATCTAAAAGGGAGCATCGAGGCCGGGAAGCTTGCCGACCTGGTCGTTCTCTCGAAAGACATCATGACGATTGAACCACGCGACATCCCGGCAACGGAGGTTCTCATGACATTCATTGGTGGCAAGGTTGCCTACGAGCGTGGAAAACCGCTTGCAGTTCGCTGACGGTGTGATGCTGAAAGACGATGACCCACACTGAGCAGCATCGCATGATCGAGGAGTTGAAGGACTATCATTGGAAGATGAAGGGGAAAGACTACTACGACTTCGACATGTTCATGAAGCGCGACAAGGACGACGAGGATCTCGATGAGATCTCAAAACGAAGACTCGTGGAGCTTTATGAGAAGTACTACAGGAAGAAATGATCCCGGTGTGGGTAATCTTCCTCCCCTTATTGTTCTATGGATGTGGAATGGGCGGTCCGGCTTTGAAGGAGGGCGATCAAGCTCCTGATTTTTCTATACAGTCGCAGGACGGGAAGAGGGTGCAGCTCTCGGACTTCCGAGGCCAGCAGAATGTCGTCCTCTATTTCTATCCGAAGGACGACACTCCGGGATGCACGAAAGAGGCATGTAGCTTCCGCGACAACATCGCTCGGTTTCGTGAGCTTGGTGCAGAAATCCTCGGCGTCAGCGTCGATGACGTCGAATCGCACAAAAAGTTTGAGGAGAAGTACAGTCTAAATTTCACGTTGCTTGCCGATCCTGACAAGCATGTAACAGAACTCTACGGCGTTAAAGCGTGGCATGGAATGGCAAAGCGAGTTACATTTGTTATTGATAAAGAGGGGGTGATCAAGAAGATTTTTCCTGAAGTGAATGTGAATCAGCACAGCGAGGAGGTGCTGGAAGTGTTGCAAGCAATCGTGGAGTCGAAAGAATAGCTCATACTGAAGGGAGTTCCTTAATCGAGAGACAAGCATGATCTCGTTCACGAAGTGCATTCTTTTAATCTTTCTCAGCTCCGTATTTTCGGTCGCGCAAGAAACGCCTCAAACGGTTGGAGCCAGAGAGAGAGTTGATCTTACAATCTACAACGAGAATCTGGCTCTTATACGGGAGGAACGATCTATTGACCTCAAGAAAGGAGTGAGCCGTCTGATCGTCCCGGAGATTCCCGCAACAATCGATGGCACATCCCTCCAATTCTCGAGTCTCACGCATCCGGCCGCAGTGAAGGTTCTCGAGCAGAATTATCAGTATGACCTCGTCCATCAAGGCAAACTTCTCGAGAAGTACAT
>JBBIJH010000095.1:0-9684 GCA_037446075.1 Ignavibacteriales bacterium | reverse complement strand
AGCGAGGATCATCGAAAGAGCTGTTGGATTACTTCACGGCGAAGGGCAAGACTGGCGAATTTGTGGTCGTCATGAAAGGCGTGTGAAGCCGGATCGAGAAAGTCTTGCCTTTGAGGATTTCAGTCTTTAGATTCCATCGGGGAGAGTACCGGAAGGAGGCCCTGTCCTACATCTCTTAGAGCCATATGGAAATTCGCCCCAAGAGTTTTCGTGCGCCAGAGATCTATGGGGACTTCTGGTTTAACTCAGACCCCCTCCCACTCAGCGCACTTCACGGCAGCGTAATCCTCATCGATTTCTGGGACTACACTTCCATAGGCTGCCTTCGGGGGATTCCGTATCTCGTCGAATGGGATCTGCGATACCGCGAATGGGGCCTGGTCGTCATCGGAGTTCATACACCGCACTTCGGGTTCGCTCGCAAAGCTGAAGCAGTCTCGGAAGCGATTAATCGGCTTGGAATCGGCTATCCCGTCGTTACCGATAATCAGTATTTGATCTGGAATGCTTTCGGCAGTCAATCCTGGCCCGGGAGGTTCCTCATCGATCGGGATGGATATGTGCGTTACTATTATTTTGGGGAAGGCCACTACACAGAGATCGAACGCGGAATTCAAGTATTGCTAGTGGAAGCTGGGTTTCATGGCGAGCTCCCTATGTTGATGGAACCGCTGAGGGATACCGATCGGCCGGGCGCGGTTTGCTACCGAACGACTCCGGAAATATACACGGGGTACACTCGTGGTTCGATCGGAAATGTCGAAGGGCTGAATCTGGATTCGACGATTGAATACGTCGATCAGGGCATTCACGTCGATGGACACTTCTATCTCAATGGGCGCTGGTTCATTGAGAGGGATTTCATCCGGTACGACGGTGATCCATCCAGTGAAGGATATATCCTCATCTCTTACCACGCCTTGGAAGTCAACGCTGTCATCAACCCGGAAAAGGAACGCGACTTCGTTTTTCAGATTTTCCAGGATGGTTTGCCATTGCCGAACGAGCTGAAGGGGGACGACGTCACCATTGACGAAAAGGGGCATAGTGTTGTAAGGGTGACCGAGGGAAAGCTGTACAATCTGGTCAGAAACCGAGAATTCGGAGAGCACACCCTGAAGCTCATGGTCAACTCAAGCAGTTTTGGAATCTACGCGTTCTCTTTTGTCTCTGCCCTGATTCCGGAGGCTCTCGTTAGTGAGAGCGGGTGAAAGCTTTTCCCCCGGTTTTGCCCGCCCAGAGCTTATTAACCCTCCGAACTTAAGCCTATGGAACATTCACGTAGGTATTCGTTCCACGTACATCATTGCCGCGGAGAAGATAGAGAGGATGGTCCTTATAGCGTCCCGTTCGGAGCAGTTTTGTCTCAGGTGGCATGAAGCGCATTGTGTACCCACATCGGCGCATCGTGGAAGTATTTGGCTTCGAGCCATGGATCAACATTGGTTCGTGGAGAGAACATTCTCCTGCCTTCAGCTCCACGTCCACCGCCTTTGATTCATCGAGTTTGATGTCGGCCATCTCTTGATCCAGCACTTGCTCTTTAACGGTGTACGGCACGTGTTGGATCTTTCCCCAGAGGTGACTCCCCGGTATCACACGCATGGCCCCATTCTGTACAGTCGAATCATCGATTGCGAGCCAAAGCGTCATCACTTTCATCGGTTCTAACTCCCAGTATGCTGCATCTTGATGCCACGGGATCGGGAGCCCATCGCCCTGGCGCTTGCTTATGATGTGGCTGGCAAACAGGACGATGTTCGGTCCGATGAATTTCTCAATTACGTCGAGAATACGTGGATGCGAACAAAGTCGCAGTAGGTACGGATCGTTAACGTGTGGCATGTTCAAATTCTCTGGTCGCTTTCCGGGAGGTAGATTTGCGATTACTCTATCGACATAAGCCCTTACATCCGATAATTCCTCTTGGGTGAGGATCCGGCCGTATTTCATGAATCCATCTCGGTAGTAGGCCGCGATATCATCTTGAGTTAGGTTTCGGAACATGGGGTAGGTCCTTGGAATTGGTTCGACGGTAATTGCTTTATTCGCTGGCGACAACTGGGAACAGGTCGGAGTCAAATTCCTGTCCCTCTCTCAGATTCGCCCGATCGCCGACAACGTGAGTGACCGGCATGTACGTAACACCCTCGGGAATGTAGATGATCACAAAGGCACGTCTCGCTCGCTCAGTCGTGTTTGGCCCAGCATAATGGAATGTCAATCCATTATGGAAGGTACAACTTCCCGCCCTCAGCTCCACCGGCACCGGATGGGCATTCGCTCGTACTTCCGGGGGCACAAGATCCAAGAGATTAGTTGGATTTGCGAGCGGGATTGGCTCGAACCTGCCAAACTTGTGTGAGCCCGGAATGAAGTGCATGCATCCATTTTCCACCGTCACATCGTCAAGCGCCAGCCAGCATGAGAGAGCGGTCTCTTGTTTCATCGGCCAGTAGGGAAGGTCCTGATGCCACGCCGTCGGTGCGCCATCCTTTGGTGGTTTGATGAGCGCATGGTCGTGCCAGAGCCGGACGTGTTTTGCGCGTGCCAGGCGCCGGGCGATTTCGCCAAGTCGATTGTCAAGAGTAAACTTCCTGATGGTGGGATAATTCTCCCAGAGGTTCACCATCTGAAGGAAGACTTTCTCGTAGCTCTTTTCCTGGAGTGGCCCTTCAATAGCATCCCTCCGCTTTCTCTCTGCGACGGCTACTTCCATCGCAGTGCGAAGTTCTTCGACCTCTGCCAACGAGAGGACACCCTCTAGCTTGACAAAGCCGTTGATCTCGTAGAATTGAATCTGTTCTTCCGTGATAGGATAATGGGGCATTTGAAGATCTCAGTTTGTTATGTGACAAGAGGGAATGGAAAAGCAGAAGTTCCCAAGATCATTCGTTCGTCGGGAAGAAGTCCTGGGAACGGCGTTAAGAACCGGAGCTTCGAGCTGGAATTTCTTGAATTTCTCTCTGTGTTTCACTACGACTTCCGTATGCATCTCTGCTAATTCTTCTTGCAGTGAGAACTAATTCATTGACTTTTTGGGCTTTTTTTAGTTTACTTAAATTTAAGAACGAACTTTCTCAAGAGCAAGAATTTTTTCCTCTCACGATGAACCTACTCTTTGCGAGCACGGGCAGCTATCCTCGGATCGGTGATAGCGCTGAGCACCAGGTCCTTCGCAGAACGATAGCGCTATGGGAGAAGGGAGTAAAGTCAGAAGAAGACTTGAGGGAGGCAGAGAAGTCCATGACAAAGGCGGCCATTCAAGAGCAGCTAGAAGCCGGCCTGGATCTGCTCACGGACGGCCAGATTCGATGGTACGACCCGATCTCCCACATCGCCGGCAAGCTGGAGGGGGTCAAGATCAACGGGCTTCTGCGATTCTTTGACACGAACTTCTATTTTCGGCAACCAGTCGTTCATGCTCGACTGAAGCGTACCGCGCCCATCCTACTTGACGATTATAAGTTTGCTGCATCAATTTCCACTAAACCTGTGAAGGCTGTCTTGACCGGTCCCTACACGCTTGCGAGGCTTTCAATCACCGAAAACAGTTCCTACCAGTCTTTCGACAAAATGTTTGAAGATTATGTGACGGTGATCGGCGAGGAGATTCGATCGCTGCTCGCAGCGGGAGCAAATACAATCCAGATCGACGAGCCAGCGATCTTAAAGCACCCCGAGGACTTCGAAAAAGCGGCCGTGGGCATCAAGCAATTGGCGGGCATGAAAGGGAAAGCGAATCTTGCCCTCTATACCTACTTTGGCGATGTTGCTCAGCTTTACGCGAAGATGGAGAGCCTGCCAGTGGAGGTACTTGGGATCGACTTCACCTATAACGAGAAGCTGATTGACCTCATCCGGGCGGAGGGGAGCGATAAGGCACTCGGCCTCGGTCTGATCAACGGCCGAAACACTAAGCTCGAGTCGGAGAAGGAGCTAAGTTTAGCACTTGAGAAACTCCTGCCGGCGGTCAGTAGCTCGTACAGTTATCTTAACCCGTCGTGTGGTCTAGAACACCTCCCAAGGGAAAAAGCGTTCTCAAAGCTAAAAAATATGGTGGAAATTGGCCGGAAGTTTCTCTCAGGGAAATGAGTAAGGACGTTATGACGCAGCGCAAAGTTGATTCGCTCGGACTTCGTCTTCCGGTGCTACCCACTACGTCTGTCGGTAGTTTTCCCAAGCCGGATTACCTGGCTCAGGCAAGGGCGAAGTTTAGCAAGGGATTGATTTCTAGAGAAGAGCTTGTGAAGTTTGAGCGACAGGCAACGGAGTTCTGGATTCGCACTCAAGAAGAGATCGGCATCGACGTTCTTGTAGACGGAGAGCAGTACCGGGGGGATATGGTGGCTTACTTTGCTGAGATTATGCCGGGGTTCGAAAGGGGAGGGCTGGTGCGTTCCTACGGAAACAGGTACTACCACAAGCCGATCATCGTCTCGGAAGTAAAGTGGCCCGGGCCAATCACAGTGGAGTGGTGGAAGTTCGCTCAAAGCCTGACGAACAAGCCCGTAAAAGGAATGGTCACTGGCCCGTACACCGTGATGGACTGGTCATTCAACGAATACTATGCGGATCGGAAGGCAGCGACCTTAGCTCTGGCACGCGAGATCCGCAGGGAGGTTGAGGCACTCGCTGAAGCCGGGGCGAAGATCATTCAGATTGATGAGCCTGCAACTTCTGTTCGCCCAGAAGAATTGGCGCTGATGATCGAGGCGATGCGAATAGTTACAGATGGGATTCCGGCCTATTTCATCACTCACATGTGCTACGGCGCCTTCGAGCTTGTGTACCCGGGCCTATTAGAAAGCCCTGTGGACAATTTTGATCTTGCCATTTCGAACAGCCAACTCGACTTGATTTCAATTTTTCAGAAGCATCCATTTACTCGGGACATTAGCGTTGGAGTCGTCGACGTCCACTCACACGTGGTCGAGGATCTGGAGACGGTGAAAGGCCGCATCCGTCGTGCTCTGGAAGTTTTTCGTCGCGAGGCTATTTGGGTAGATCCGGATTGCGGGCTGAAAACGCGGAGCGTGGAGGAAGCAATAGCGAAGCTGCGGGTGCTTGTCGAAGCGGTCAAGTCCTTCCGGATTTGAAGCGTGCTCACAAAGCCGGACCGCCATTCTGCACTAAGAAAGCCTTCCTCTGCTACTCCTCTCAGATGATTTTCCCAAGGCCCTTACGCATGAACAAGCTGCTTTCTGCCATTCTTCTGTCCTCTCTGTCTGCTTCCAGCTACGCTCTCGGGTACCAACTGATCTTCAGCCAGTCATTAAGTCCAAGGATCGCGAATTACCGGATCTCGGTCACCCTTGACCCAGAGAAGAAGTCCCTTGCTGGCAAAGAGACGCTTACCTGGCGGAATACGTCGAAGGATCGGGTCAGCGAGCTTCAATTCCACCTCTATTTGAACGCCTTCAAAAATTCCGAGTCCACCTTCATAAAGGAGTCAGGAGGTGCGCTCCGCGGGATCAAAATCAAAGAGGACGGATGGGGTTGGATAGACGTGACGAGAATGAGGGTACAAAATGGTGAGGATTTGACATCGAAGATTGAGTTCATTCATCCTGATGACGATAATGAGAGTGACCAGACCGTGTTCCGAGTCCCTCTCACAAGGCCGGTTCTCCCGAATCAAACGATTGTTCTCGATATCGATTTTACCGCCAAGCTTCCCGCTGTCTTTGCGCGAACGGGATTCTATCAAAATTTCTTCATGGTGGGTCAATGGTTCCCGAAGATCGGGGTCTATGAGGCGAAGGGTGTACGGGCCGCTACAAAAGGGGGCTGGAACTGTCATCAATTCCATGCCAACACAGAATTCTATGCTGACTACGGAACTTACGATGTGGACATCACCGTTCCTCGATCCTACGTCGTCGGTGCCACTGGAGCCCTTCAGACTGAGCGAGAGAACCAGGATGGGACGAAGACCTTGTATTATCGAGCCGAGGATGTCCACGATTTTGCTTGGACTGCTTCGCCGCACTATCGGGCGATTGAAGACCAGTGGCAGCATGTAAAGATCAGACTTCTAATGCAACCTCAGAGAATGGGTCAGACCAAGCGGTATCTGCATTCAGTGAAAGCTGCACTCGACTATTTCCAGAAGTGGATCGGGGAATACCCTTATCCGAATCTGACTGTCGTAGACCCTGCTTACGGCGCCTTCGGGGCGGGAGGGATGGAGTATCCTACTTTGATTACGGGCGCCTCATGGTGGGGAATGCCAGAGGGGTTGAGAGCGACGGAAGCGGTGACCATACACGAATTCGGTCACCAGTACTGGTACGGGCTTGTGGCCAATAATGAGTTTGAGGAAGCTTGGCTTGATGAGGGAATCAACCAGTACTCGGAGACAAGAATCATGGACGAGACTTTTGGAGTGAAGACCTCCTTTGTCGACTACTGCGGGTTGCGTATTGGCGATCTTGAGTTCACCAGATCTGGCTACACTGCAAGGCAGAATCCAAAGTTGGCCCCCACTTTTCTAAATGCATGGGAATACAAAGCTGGTGGATACGGGCCCTTCACCTATAACAAGACCGCGACGTTTCTTACGACTCTCGAGCGTATGATTGGCCGGCCTGTGATGGATGAGATCATGAAGACCTACTTTCAGCGATGGAAATTCAAGCACCCGACTACACGGGATTTCGTTTCGGTAGCAAATGAGGTCGTTCGAAGGCAACTCAGAGACCGTTTCGGCAAAGATCTGGAGTGGTTCTTTCGGCAAGTACTCCTTGGCACGGAGGTTTGCGACTACGAACTGACTCGAATCGAGGTGGCACCTATGCGTGGCACCGTGGGCGTGACCGAGAGAGAGGGAATGAAGAACTCGATTGAAGAGAAGGGCAAAGAGAGTAATGATGCACTCCTAGAATCGCGCATCTTGGTGAGCCGTCTCGGGGAGGTGAGAATGCCTGTCGAGATTCTCGTCCGATTCGAGGATGGGAAGGAGCTTCGAGAGCGATGGGACGGCGAAGCGAGGTGGAAAGAATTCAGGTACTCGGGTCGATCGAAGGCAATCTGGGCAAAAGTTGACCCAGATCAGGTCTTGGCGATAGATGTGAATTTGAATAACAATACCTACAGCCTGAAACCGTCGAAAGCCGCAGTGACGAAGTACACGTTGAAGTTTTTCTTCTGGATACAAAATCTCTTTCAGACTGTCGCCTTCTTCTGATGTCGAGCAGGCTTCTTGAGAAAGGAGGATCGCGATAAGGAAATGTTAGTGATCCAGTGCCTGCGCCGCAGCTTGGTAGCCACAGTTCGTCTACGGCGGATGATCCTCTTGCTGTTTGGGATTAATTTGATGATGGCGGCTTTGCTCGCGCTCACTTTCCGGCACGTGTTGGTGTCTTCTTTCGGGCATTCGATGTCGTCGGAGCAGCTTCTCCGAGGATTTGACTTCACCATCGTGGCGGATCTGCTGAAGGTGCACGGAGGCAAGTTGGGTGTGGTTGTCAGCCAAACCTTCTGGGTCGCCCTCCTCTACATAGGGATCAACGTTTTCCTTCCAGGTGGGATACTCGGTAGCATTATCAATCAAAGGGAGTCTTTCACGCTGGGGTCATTCTTCGGGGGTTGCGGATTCTACTTCTTCCGCTTTCTCCGACTGTTTGCCTTGCTGGCAGTTCTGCTTCTCGCCACAGGACTGATCCTTGGCGTCATCCTGACAGCGATTTATGGTCTTCTGACTGCGCATGCAAGGTCCGAGACCGGCCCAATAATACTCTTCTCTGTGCTCGCTGTTGTTTTCGCAATACCGATGCTCGTATTGCTCCTCGCGGGAGATTATGCGAAAATCGGGATCGTGCTTGAAGACCAGAAGCGTGCAATGAGAGCATTCCGGCAGTCCTTAGCTTTTGTGGTAAGGAATTTTCCTCGCGTCCTGGGTCTTCAGGTCGCTCTGTTTGGAGTCTTGGCGGTTCTGGTAGCGGTTTATCTCACAGTTGCGCACGTCATCGGAACGTCGACCCTTCTCGGCATCGCAGCCGTGTTCTTACTTCAACAAAGCTTTGTCTGTGGTCGAATATGGACGCGTGTATTGACTTTCGCTGGCGAAAATGAACTGATGCAAGAGATTGCTCCCCCTACGGCGTTGACTCCCCCAGCAATGGTGGAGAGTCCAGTGGGGGCTACCGTACCAGCTGAGGCAATGCGTATCACGTCTGCGCCGGAGGAGAGTCGCGAGGAACAGATTGTGCCGGAACCGTCAGAGAAAAGAAAGCGGATCAGGAAAGTGACGAAGCGAGGAGCACACACAAGGAGGCGCCGCCGAGTGTAATCGTCAAGTGAGTTCTTCAAGAATGCAGCTGGAGTGTCGAGGCGTTCTCAAAATTCAGAGAAATGGTTGCTAGGGCATAGAATCACTCAGGATCAGCAGTCAAAATCTGATTGACTCCGTCAGACGTTTTTCATATATTTATCGCGCACATGAACTAGCGGAGAATTCCCAATGTCCACGATGATTACAGAGGAGTGCATCAATTGCGGTGCTTGTGAGCCTGAATGCCCCAATACGGCGATCTACGCCCCGGGAGCTCAGTGGGAGCTGAACGGGGAAATGCACGAGCCTCTTTCGAACGACTTCTACTATATCGTTCCAGAAAAATGCACCGAGTGCGTTGGCCATTTCGATCGTGAACAGTGCGCGGCCGTTTGTCCCGTTGACTGCTGTGTGCCAGATCCCAACAACATCGAATCCGAAGAGCAGTTGTTTGAGAAGGCCAGGAAGCTCCATCCTGAAAAGGCATTTGCACCGTTAGGCCCTGAAACTTCACACTTTCAACGGGTCAGCTAACGAGGCTCCGAGATTTGTGCTCTAATTTCGTCAGAGGTCGGTGGTCTTTCAGAGTAACGGACCGAAAGAGACCGACCTCTTTTTTTGGCGTCAAGTATAGAACCCTTCTGAATAAGAGTTAGAACGCGTGAAGATCGGTCCATACGAACTGAACACGCTCGAAACGGGGACATTTGGCTTGGACGGAGGGGCGATGTTTGGGATTGTCCCGAAACCGATTTGGAACAAGTTCCACCCGGCAGACGAGCGCAATCGGATCGAGCTGGCGATGCGCGTCCTCTTGATCAGGGATGCAACGAGAAACATTCTCGTCGACGTCGGGATCGGAACGAAGCTCTCAGAAAAATTTGTTGATATCTATCGCGTGGATCACGCTGTGAACAGTCTGGCGTCCTCCCTGGCGAAATTCCGACTGTCGGCGTCGGATATCACGCATGTGATTTTGACGCATCTGCATTTTGATCATGCTGGGGGATCAACGGAGAGAGAGAACGGCGTGTTGAGGCCGACGTTTCCGAAAGCACGCTACTATGTTCAAAAGGCCCAATGGGCTCTCGCAACGAACCCAACGGAGAAGGACCGAGGAAGCTTTATGCCAGATGACTTCCTCCCACTCATGGAACATGGAGTTTTGGAGTTGCTGGACGGCGGAGGCGAGATCGTTCCTGGGGTAGAGCTAATCTTGGCTCACGGTCACACAGACGCTCAACAGCTTGTATATATTCGTGGAGATGGCAACTCGTTTCTGTACTGTTGCGATCTCGTCCCTACTGTTGGACATCTCCCATACCCATACGTGATGGCCTATGATTTACGGCCACTGGTCACGATTGAGGAGAAGAAGAAAATCCTCAGCCAGGCCTATGAGGAAGATT
>JBBIJH010000094.1:0-9738 GCA_037446075.1 Ignavibacteriales bacterium | reverse complement strand
GGTCGCTATCATTCCAAGACCCGAAAGAGTCGAGGAAAGGTCTGGCGAGTTTGTCCTGAGTGAGAGAACGCAGGTCTATGTGAGGCAGGATTCCCCGGAGTTACGCTCAATTGCGGAACAGATAGCCCACAGACTAAGAACAGCCACTAGCTTCTCCATTCCCATTGTCACGTCGGTTGGTAAGAGAAAAGAGGGGACAATCTCCCTGGCTCTTGATGGGAACAGAGGCGATCTTGGCAATGAAGGATATGAACTTGAAGTCACAAAACGCGGGGTCACCATCACTGCTCGAACTGCAGGGGGTATTTTCTACGGCATCCAAACTCTCTATCAACTACTCCCGGTCGAGATTGAGAAAGACCAACCAAGTTCCCTGGGGCGCTGGAGCATTCGCTGCGTCAGGATCTTCGATCGACCTCGTTTTCAGTGGCGTGGGATGCATCTCGATGTTGGCAGACACTTCTTCCCGACAGAGTTCATCAGGAAGTATATTGATCTTCTGGCCTCATACAAGATGAACACGTTTCACTGGCATCTGACGGAGGACCAAGGATGGCGGATCGAGATTAAACACTATTCGCGATTGACTCAGGTTGGAGCTTGGCGGAAAGAAACGATGGACGACAACATACCTCATGGTGGATTCTACACACAGGAGGAAATCCGAGACATTGTTGAATACGCTCGACAGCGGTTCATTACTATCCTTCCGGAAATTGAAATGCCCGGCCATTCCCTGGCTGCTCTTGCCGCTTACCCGGAGCTTTCCTGTTCGGGCGGGCCATTCAAGGTTGGGACTGAATGGGGGATCTTTTACGACGTTTACTGTGCGGGGACCGAGAAGACGTTTCAGTTTCTGGAGAACGTCCTCGACGAACTGGTGCCCCTTTTTCCCGGGCCTTTCTTCCACATCGGAGGAGACGAAGTCCCGAAGTTGCGCTGGAGCAACTGCAAACGATGTCAGGACCGTATCAAGGCCGAGGGACTGGAGGATGAGCACGAACTTCAAAGCTATTTCATCAAACGGATCGAGAGAATCCTGAACGCACGTGGCAAGAGGCTCGTCGGCTGGGATGAAATTCTGGAAGGGGGGCTTGCCCCAAATGCGACTGTAATGTCGTGGCGTGGAACCCAGGGTGGGATTGATGCCGCAAGGTCCGGCCACGATGTTGTGATGACGCCGACATCCCACTGTTACTTTGATTACTACCAGGGGATATTTGGGGAGCCTAAAGCGATCGGAGGCTATCTCCCCATTGATACCGTTTACGCCTTCGAGCCTATTCCGTCTGAGCTGAACGCCGAGGAGGCGAAGCATATTCTAGGTGGGCAAGGGAACGTCTGGACAGAGTGGATGCCGACTACGAAGCAAGTCGAGTACATGGTGCTACCGCGTCTTTGTGCGATGAGCGAAGTGTTGTGGACGAAGAGGTCGAAGAGGGATTTCCAGGATTTTTCAAGACGGCTCGAATCCCACTATGATCGCCTCGCCGCACGGGATTTCAATTTCAGAGTCCCCCCTCCGCTTGGTGTGGGAGGCAGAAAGGTGATTTTCCATGACACTACGGTCACGTTAAAGAGCCCCGTATCGACCAGCACTCTCTATTACACTTTAGATGGAACGGAACCTACAGTGAGTTCATCTTGCTATACGACACCGATCTCTGTTTCAGGCGATTTGACTCTGAAGTCCATTCTAGTCTTGCCGAGCGGCAGGGCAAGCAATCCGGTGAGGACAGATTTCTTTCTTGTGGACCCCGTGTCGAATGGAGTGCGTTACCAATATTATGAAGGCGAATGGGATTCTCTCCCTGACTTCTCAAGGCTCACTCCACTGAATTCCGGGCGCGCCTACGACATCGGACTTGGGGAGATTCCCCACTCCAGAGAGAAGTATGGCGTCCAGATAGAATCGAAACTTCTCATCGAGGCAGCAGGCGACTACACGTTTTATCTTAACTCCGATGACGGGAGCAAACTTTTCATCGACGGTCATGAGGTTGTCGACAATGATGAGCTCCATGGCCCTTACGAAGCAAGTGGCAAAGCCACTTTGGCTGCAGGGAAACACCGAATCGTGGTTCAATACTTCCAAAGAGGAGGGAATCAACTTCTTGAAGTCTGGATTGAAGGCCCCCGGTTAATGAAACAACAAATTCATCCGCGCATGCTCGTCGTTGAATAGAGTCCGAAGAGTTCAAGAACAGCGGGGAGAAGACGGCTCAAGCCTTTCAGAGCGAAGCTCCGTCTTCCGATGTCGATACCTTGATTTCGTAGCTTCGACTGCTTATATTGAGTATACCTTACTTTGGCGATTGGGCCGCAAGACACTTCTTGGAGAGGTGGGTGAGTGGCTGAAACCAACGGTTTGCTAAACCGTCGTACGGGGTAAACCTGTACCGAGAGTTCGAATCTCTCCCTCTCCGCACGTCGTTGAGGTTTCCGTTACATTCCTGGGAGGTTGATTGCTGAGAACCTTCTCCTTCTTCGCGTTCGAGGACACGTGATGGTTCCCCACTTCAGGGGAATTTTTGTTTCGCGAGGAGTCAATGAATGGAAAACCAAAAGTTCGCGTCCGTTTTGCACCGAGTCCGACAGGCTTTCTCCATGTCGGTGGCCTCCGCACCGCGCTATACAACTTCCTTTTCGCACGGAAACATGGGGGCACATTCATCCTCAGAATTGAGGACACTGACCGCACCCGCTACGTCGAAGGTGCGCTGGAAAATCTGATTGAAGTCCTGACCTGGGCAGGACTCGACTACGACGAAGGGCCAGTCAAAGGCGGGCCTTTCGCTCCCTACGTTCAATCACAGCGGCTTGAAATCTACAGGCAACATGCACAGTCGCTGCTGGAGACAGGGAAGGCCTATCGTTGCTTCTGCACTCCAGAGCGACTCGAAGCGATGCGGAAAGAGCAAGTGAGGCATCGCGTTCCATCCAAGTATGATCGTACCTGTCTGAAATTGGAACCTTCAGAAATCGAGGGAAAGTTGCAGCAGGGCGTGCCGTACGCCGTTAGAATGAAGATGCCCGAAGGGCGTCGCATTCGGTTTCATGACATCATCCGCGAAGAAGTCGAAATTCTGAGCGACCAGCTGGACGACCAGGTGCTTCTGAAGTCGGATGGGTATCCGACGTACCATCTTGCGAACGTCGTGGACGACCATCTGATGGAAATCACCCACGTGATTCGCGGTGAGGAATGGCTCTCCAGCGTTCCGAAGCACATCCTCCTCTACGAGCACTTCGGCTGGCAGCCGCCGAAGTTTGCCCACCTGCCGCTGCTCTTGAATCCGGACAAGAGCAAGCTAAGCAAGCGCCAGGGCGATGTCGCGGTGGAGGATTACCGAGCCAAAGGGTATCTGAAGGAAGCACTCATTAACTTTGTCGCATTGCTTGGCTGGAATCCTGGGGATGAGCGGGAAGTCTTTACACTTCCAGAATTGATCGACGAGTTTTCCCTCGAACGCGTCGGAAAGTCCGGGGCGATCTTCGACATCAAGAAACTCGATTGGCTGAACTTCGAGCACCTGCGGCGGAAGCCCGACTCTCAAATCCTCGCCATGCTCAAGGAATCTCTGTCCGCCTCGAGCTTGGAGAAGAAGGAATTCGATGATGCCTATCTTCTGAACGTCGTCGGTGCTATGCGTGATCGAGTCGTGTTCGTGAAAGACTTCATCGAGAAGAGTCCCTACTTCTTTCAAGCACCTAGTCATTATGAGCGTGAAACTCTGAAAAAGAGATGGAAACGCGAGACTCCTGAGCAACTCAAGAAGTTCGTGGAAGCAATTTCCCGACTGGAGAGACCACAGAAAGAGGACTACGAAGTAGCTCTCAACCGGACGGCCGAAGCCTTGGGCATCGCTCCAGGGAAACTCATCCACCCGGTGCGGCTGGCGGTCTCCGGAATGGGAGCCGGGCCGGGATTGTATGACATCCTTTTCATTCTCGGGAAGGACGAAACGATCCGGAGAATTAAGTCGGCAATTGAGAGGTTATCGAAAGGTCATCCTAGCGAATGAAAGCGTATCCCGGCTTTCCCCCTAAAAAGGAAAGAGAAGCATTCCCTCTCAAGAAAGCCCGCTGAAGGCGCGAGGGTTGATTAGGTGAGACTGCAGCGAACACCACAGTGTAAGAAGCCGTGATGGACACAGACAAAAGACTTCCATCAAACAAACCGACCGACAGACCCACCGAACTGAAGAACTTCATCCGTGAGATTATCGAAGAGGACTTGAGGACGAACAAGTTCAGCGGAAGGGTCCATACGCGCTTTCCGCCAGAGCCGAATGGGTACCTCCATATTGGGCATGCGAAATCTATCTGCCTGAATTTCGGAATTGCTCGTGACTACGGCGGTCTGTGCAATCTACGTTTCGATGACACAAATCCCACGAAAGAGGAACAGGAGTACGTCGACGCGATCAAGCGCGACGTTCGATGGCTGGGATTCGACTGGGAGGAGAGAGAATACTACGCCTCAGATTACTTCGAGCAGCTCTATCAATGGGCCGTCCAGTTGATCAAGAAAGGGAAGGCGTACGTCTGTGATTTGAGTGCCGATGAAATCCGCGAGTACCGCGGTACCTTAACCGAGCCGGGCAAAGAAAGTCCCTACCGAAACCGAAGTGTGGAAGAAAACCTCGAGCTTTTCGAGCGCATGCGTCGCGGCGAATTCCCAGATGGCTCGCGGACACTGCGCGCAAAGATCGACATGGCTTCGCCGAATCTGAACATGCGCGACCCGGTCATGTATCGCATTCTTCACGCCTCACACCACAGGACAGGGAACACGTGGTGCATCTACCCGATGTATGACTGGGCTCACGGCCAGTGTGATTCGATCGAAGGGATCACACACTCGATTTGCACGCTCGAGTTCGCAGATCATCGGCCACTGTACGATTGGTTCCTCGACGAGTTGGGCGTCTACCATCCTCAGCAGATTGAATTTGCGCGGCTCAATCTCACTTACACCGTGATGAGCAAGCGCAGGTTGTTGCAGCTCGTTGAGGAGGGGTACGTTAAAGGGTGGGATGATCCGCGGATGCCAACGCTTTCCGGGCTTCGGCGACGAGGGTATACGCCCGAATCGATCCGCTACTTTGCAGACCGCGTCGGGGTGGCAAAGCGCGAGACTACTTCAGATGTGGCGCTCCTGGAGGATTGCTTTCGAGAACTTCAGAACAAGCACGCTCCGCGCGCAATGGCCGTTCTTCGTCCGCTGAAGGTCGTCATCGAAAACTATCCAGACGGATTTGTAGAAGAACTTGATGCTGTGAACAATCCTGAAGATCCATCGATGGGCACACGAAAAGTTCCCTTCTCCCGAGTTCTTTACATCGAGCGGGACGATTTCCGAGAGCATCCACCGAAGAAGTACTGGCGCTTGTACCCCGGGAACGAAGTCCGACTTCGATACGCCTACATCATCAAGTGCGTCGATGTCGTCAAGGATGAAAAGACCGGCGAGATCCTCGAGCTACGCTGCACCTACGATCCGGGAACGAAGAGTGGTTCGCCGGAGAGCCAGCGGAAGGTGAAGAGCACGATCCACTGGGTTTCCGCTGCCCATGCTGTGGATGCGGAAGTGCGGCTGTACGATCGACTTTTCACGGTTGAAGACCCCAGCGGTGAAAACTGGAGAGAATTCATTAACCCGAAGTCACTCGAGGTCTTGGAAGGATGCAAGGTTGAGCCGAGCCTTGCAAGAGCCAAGCCGCAGGATCGGTTTCAGTTCGAGCGCCTCGGCTATTTCTGTGTCGACGACGATTCGCGCGACGGGAATCTGGTATTCAATCGAACAGTCACACTGCGCGATACGTGGGCGAAGATCGAGAAGGGGTGAGGCGATTCTTTCAGCGGGTGTCTGTCCACTGAATAGTGTGTTGGGTCGAAATCTCTGAACTCGACGGAAGCGAGGTCGGACATCTCACTCGAACTCCTTGGACATTCTCACGCGTCACTCCTTGCTTCTCAACCCACAAACGTCTATATTCTTCACAGTTAGCTTGACTGTCCATCCCTCTCGATGAGCCAACAAGACATTATCCGTATCAAGAACGCCGTCTTCTATGCGTATCATGGCGTCGTGCGGGACGAGCAGAACCTCGGCGGGAAGTTCGAAGTCGATGCCGAGCTATTCTGCGATCTCTCAGAAGCAGAAGAGCACGATAGCCTTCAGCGAACAGTGGACTACGAAAAAGTCTATGCCTTCATGAAGAATCTCGTACTTGGGAAAAAGTATTATCTCATCGAAGCCCTCGGAAATACGATAGCAAACGGCATCCTTGCCGAGTTTCCCAAGGTCTCAAAGGTGGTTGTCCGTGTGCGCAAGCACAGTCCACCTGTGAAGGGGGTCGTCGATTGCGTTGAAGCAGAAGTCGAAAGAACCCGCGGGTAATCTCCACGAGGTTTATCTGAGCCTCGGCTCGAACCTTGGAGACCGTCAGGCTTACCTGAGGGAGGCACTCCGGAGGCTGCGTGCCCTGCTGGGATCAACTCTCAAAGGTGTGTCCTCGGTCTATGAAACCGAACCCGTGGGTCTCAAAGAGCAACCCGATTTCCTCAACCTTGTTGCCCATCTGGGAACGTCGTTGACTCCCAGCCGGCTGTTTCGGGAAACCAAACGGATCGAAAGAGAAATGGGAAGGCAAATTCATGCGCGCTGGCAACCGCGCCAAATCGACATTGATATCCTATTGTACGACGAGATTATCTTCAGCAGTCAATTTCTTTTCATCCCTCATCGGGAAATGACAAAGCGTCGGTTCGTGTTGGTTGCACTTGCTGAAATAGCGGGCTCAGTCTACCACCCTATTGAGAAGGCGACGGTGCGAGCTCTCCTTGATCGCTGCGAGGATGATTCCAGGGTGAGGAGAACAGACGTCGAACTCCCCCTTCCATAAGACCGTCATAAGGAATCGACGTGGCGAAAACGGCGGAACGCATCCTTCTATCTCAGACCGACATCCGTTATATTGCAATCGAAGGGGTGATTGGCGTCGGTAAAACGTCTCTAGCCCAAATGCTGGGCGAAAAATTTGGAGGCCGTGTCGTGCTCGAGAGATTCGAAGAGAATCCTTTTCTGGAAAAGTTCTATAAAGACCCCGAGCGCTATGCCTTTCAGACTCAAATTTTTTTTCTCCTGAGTCGCTACCGCCAGCAGCAGGAACTCTTTCAGGCGGATCTTTTCCAGCAGGTCATCATCTCCGACTACATCTTCGAGAAGGATAAGATCTTTGCCTACCTCACGCTTCAGAACGAGGAGCTCCGTCTCTACGAAACGATTGTATCACAATTGGAGAAGAACATTCCCACACCTGATCTGGTCATCTACCTGCAGTCCAGCGTGGAACGGTTGATGGCAAACATTCGGAAAAGGGGCCGGGCGATTGAGGAGCCCATCTCTGAGGAGTACATCAGCAACCTGAACGAGGCCTATAATCACTTTTTCTTTCGCTACAAGGCTGCCCCGTTGTTGATCGTGAACGCTACACAGATCGACTTTGTGAACAACAAAAGAGATTTTGATGAGCTTGTCAATCAGATTCTGCGGCCTCAACGGTCTGCCGTCGAGTATTACAATCCAATCAGGCAGGGTTAAACATGCATCGGAAGAGCAGACGCCCATGCTGCGATTCATCCTTCGGTTAATCTTTTCGTTTCTTCTTCTCTACCTCCTCTACCGATTTCTTCGTTCTCTCGTTTCGGTCGTGAGAAGAACACTGGAAGGATCTGGCGGGAGGCCGGGGAGCACCGACCAGCAAGCTCCTCCACAGCCCAAGATCCACTTCAAAGAGATCAAAGACGCAGAATTTGAAGAACTCCGTGACGACGAAAGTCAAAAGGACAGAAAGAAAGTGTCCTGAGAACGTCTGTCAAGGACGAGAGAGCGCAGGTGCGACGAATTGAAAAATATCTGAAGCGCTTCATTGGGTCTTTTCTGGGTCTTTTCCTTCCTTGGGAACGCATCTCCCAAATCCCCCTGCACCGGATTCAGTCTATTCTCGTCGTGCGGCAGCACAATGAACTCGGGGACA
Source organism: Ignavibacteriales bacterium (assembly GCA_037446075.1). Classification (GTDB taxonomy): domain Bacteria; phylum Bacteroidota; class Ignavibacteria; order UBA10030; family JAHEZR01; genus JBBIJH01. The sequence continues at coordinate 1,693 of JBBIJH010000094.1, read as the reverse complement.
TGCTCTGCGCGGTTCCACTGCTTCGAGCGTTACGTCACCGTTTTCCAGCTGTACGAATCGATCTCATTGCAAGCCCTGTGAACTGGGAAATCATGCTACATCATCCTTTTATCAATGAGGTGCTTCTTTACGATAACACCCAATATCTCCGCTCGCCGTGGAAAGCGGTACGCTTCTACCGGCGGTTGAAGGCAGCAAGGTATGATCTGGCTATTGTACCGTCGACGGTCTCCATGTCCTTCACGAGTCATCTTCTTGCCTATCTCTCGGGCGCGCCCTACCGAATGGGAGCGAGCAGTTTAAATGGCATCCAGAACCCTTCCTCTCGGTTCCTTAACTTTCTTCTCGATCTTCATTGGGATGAGCAGAGAAATCCACATCAGGCGGAGCGAAATCTCGATTATCTTCGCTGCCTGGGTATTACGACCGACGACCTCACAGCTGTCATCGGACTGACCGAAGAGGAGAAAAGGTGGGCGGCAAATTTTCTTTCCAGTCATGCTGCAGGGAAAAAATATCTCGTGGGCCTTCATCCGGGAGCTGGAAAAATCTCTAATCGATGGCCTGCGGAGCGCTTCGCACGGGTTGCAGATCGTCTTGCTTCTGCAGCCGATACGCTCATTGTGATTACCATGGGGCACATGGACGACGAGCCAACAAAGAAAATGCTGGACTGTATGAAGGCTTCCCCCGTGATTGTAAAAGAAAAAGACATTCGGAAGGTCGCCGCGATCATCGATCAACTCTCGCTCTATATCACGAACGACACGGGGATGATGCACGTTGCAGGAGCCACTGCCACCACTGTGCTCTCTCTATTCGGACCGTCGGATCCCCACCAGTGGGCTCCGAGGTCAACCCGCAGCAGATTCCTCCGCGCGCGGGATGGAGACCTTGCTTCAATCAGTGAAGATGAAGTGTTCACGGCCGCTGTGGAATTGCTGCGAGGTCGATGAGGGGTTACGTTTGTACCCTCTTCATCAAACATAATATACGAGGAGATTACGCTATGAAAACTCGGAACCTTTATGGCCAGATCCTATTCCCATCTCTGATCGTCTTCTCTCTTGGTGCCGCACTGTACCTTCTGTCCTGGAATGTTGCGTGCAAGAAGCAAGAAGAAGAAAAGAAACCGCCGAAGCCTGAGGTAACGATTGAGAACCTTCAAACCGCCTATGCGAAGTCGCTCAACTATGAGCGAATGTACAATCTGTTCGCGCAACGTGCGAAGAAAGATCGGCTCCTCAATGTCGCAAACCTGTACAGAGCAGTGGCTCGCTCTGAAGCAATTCACGCCGCCCTTCACGCCGATCTCCTTCGCAGGCAAGGAGTGAAACCCAGGGCGCCACAAATTGACTCGGTGACAGTAGGCACGACACTGCAAACCCTGAAGTACTCGGTGAGCAGCGAAGAGATTGAGTTTGGTCGAATGTACGCGAATCTGATCCGGACCGCCGAGCTGGAGAAATTTCCTGAGGCCGGATCTCAATTCCAGATGACGATGGAAGTTGACCAGCAGCATGCAGATCTCTTCAAGGAGGCTTTCGATCGAAATGGACTGATCCAGAAAGTTCAGTACTACGTGTGCACCGGATGTGGGTATATTCTAACTTCTGAAAAAACGGAGGAGTGCCCGGTCTGTCATTCCACGAAGGAGAAGTTCGAAAAGATTTAAGATGATTGTCACTTCAAT
>JBBIJH010000093.1:0-9905 GCA_037446075.1 Ignavibacteriales bacterium | reverse complement strand
CGATCCTTGTCAACGCGGTAGAAACGCTCGAAGATTCTCGGAAGATGCTCAGCAGCGATTCCACACCCCGTGTCGGCAACTGAGATCCCCACCGCGTGGCCTTGATCTGTTGCTGAGATCGTGACTTTCCCGCCGCTTTCAGTGTACTTGATCGCATTGTCGATCAGGTTGAGTATCACTTGCCTTAATCGCTCTTTGTCGCCGAGGACTTCTGTCGATTCTGTCGTGCTTAAAGCTGTATCAAGGACTACTCCCCTCCGGTCTGCGAGTGGTTTCATCTCAGTGACCACAGAGCGAAGATAGTCGTTTAGCCGGAAGTATCGGACGCTCATCTTCATCTCCCCGAATTCTATGCGAGAGATCTCGATGAGGTCATTGAGCAGTGCATTGAGCCGTATGGCGTTGCTGTGCGCTTTCTGGAGAAACTCACGATTCACCCTCGGGTCATCGATGGCACCATTCAGGAGCGTCTCTAGATATCCCTGAATCGCAAAGATGGGAGTCCGAAGCTCATGCGAAACGTTCCCGAGGAATTCACTCCGGACTCGCTCGAGCTTCCTTAGTCTGTTGATGTCATCCTTAAGCTTGTCGAGCATCTCATTCAAGACGGCGCCCAGTCGACCAATTTCGTCGTCACCACGGACCGAAACCCGTTTGTCAATATTCCCTCCTTGAATCTCTCGCGCAATAGCTGCCATATCCTTTATCGGGCGCGAGATCCGCTGAGAGATCACAAGACTTAAGCCTGTCACAAGCACGATGACAACAATGCCAGCAATTGTGATCTTCCACCGGATAGCGGAGATGGCCTCCTGGACGTCCGTGAGAGGAACAGCCACCCGGCTAAAGCGAACAGCCCCCGTTGGGAGCAGGAGCAACTGATCCAGCCGACGCGCAAAGTAAAACATTTTCAGCTTCACAGTATTGCTGAACCGGCTCTGGGTACCCGTTCCCTGCCTGATCGCTTGCTGGATTTCAGGCCTCCCTAAGTGGTTATCCACCGTCTGAAGTTCAGATTGAGGAACGTCCGAATCGAAAACCACCTGTCCGTCGTCCGAGACCAGAGTCAACCTAAAGCTGGCGATCTTCGCATACTCTTGCAGCTTCCCGTACCATGAATCATCCTCGCTTCCCGTTAGGGTTCTGGTTCTGATTAGATGAGCGATCTGTTCTGACTGGCGTGAGAGGTCATCGAGCAGTCGCTGCTTAAAATAGGACTCGATCTCAAGGCTGGAAAGCACCCCGAGACCGATCGTCACGATGACAATCAAACCGACGTACGTGACTCCAATTCGCCGCCGGATGCTTTTCATTTCTCTCTCATCCGGTATCCGACGCCCTTGACAGTTTCGATGATGTCAGCGTAGCGACCGAGTTTCTCCCGCACCTTGCTGATATGAACATCGACTGTCCGATCGACGACGTACACATCGCTTCCCCAGATCATGTTCAGGAAGGTCTCTCGCGTTACGACCTGATTGAGATGTTCGGCCAGATACGAAAGCACTTCAAATTCCTTTTTCGGAAAAACGATTTCTCTTCCTCCGATCGACACGGTATAGTTCATCCGGTTGATCTCCACTTCGCCAATCCGAACCACGCTTTCGGGGACGAGTCCCCGCCCAGTCTCTCGTCTGCGAAGTACGGCCCGAACGCGAGCGAGAAGCTTCGGGATGCTGATCGGCTTCATGATGTAGTCTTCGGCCCCAAACTCCAGGCCCACGATCTCGTCCGATTCGCCTGTCTTGGCGGTAAGGAAGACAACAGGAATTTGTGCCGTCCGCTTATCCGCCCGCAGGCGTCGTGCAACTTCCCACCCATCAGGTTCTGGCATCATCACATCAAGGAGAACCAAGTCCGGAAGATTCCTAGAAAGCTCAAGTGCTCTTTTACCATCGTAGGCAGCCCAGACCTGATAGCCTTCCTTCTCAAGGTTGTACTTTACCATTCCCACGATATCCTTTTCATCATCTACAATGAGGATAGTCTTAGCCAAGTCGGTCCCCTTTGTCGATCCGATACCCACGGAGAAACTCTTCAATTCCCATCCTCTTCTTCCCTTCAAGTTGAATCTCCTCTATGGAGATGGCTCCATCACGAGTCGCGACGGCAAGTTCGCTCTTTGTCCGACGGACGACCTGGCCCGGGGCTACACCTGTCTCATATAGCTCGCTTATCTTCGCACGATAGATATTCAGAATTTTTCCGTTGTGAGACGTGTAGGCGCACGGGTCGGGCGAGAGACCTCGAACGAAGTTGTGAATGTCCGTCGTCGGCCTCATCCAATTGATTCTGCACATTTCACGATTGATCTTTGGCGCTGGAGTAGCAAGTGAGTCGTTCTGTGGCCAGGGACTCGCTTTTCCGAGTTCGACGAGACGGACGGTCTGCAGTAGAATCTCCGCCCCGATTTCTGCCAGACGGTCGCGCAACTCGCCGGCGTTTTCGTCCTCGCCGATGTAAGTACGCGCTTGCAGAATAACGTTTCCGGTGTCAACTTTCTCCTCGAGAAAGAATGTGGTTACGCCCGTCTCCTTCTCTCCGTTGATGATTGCCCAATGGATTGGAGCAGCGCCGCGATATTTCGGCAGGAGCGACGCATGCAAATTGATACAGCCGAGTTTTGGGATCGACAAGACCTCTGGAGGCAAAATTCGGAAAGCGACAACGACGATGAGATCAGGCGCAATGCTCCGAAGTTGAGCAATGAATGAGGGGTCTTTGACCGAGAGGGGTTGCAGTATAACGAGTTTGGACCTAGCTGCGAATTCCTTCACCGGCGGCGCCGTCATCCTTTGCCCTCTTCCCCTCGGTTTATCGGGCGCGGTAACAACGGCACTCACTTCATACTTGTTTTTGAGAAGAATTTTCAGACTGGGAATCGCAAACTCAGGCGTCCCCATAAAGACGATGCGCATGGAACTAATCGCTTCGTGGGCAGAGTCCTACGCAAAAGGTAATGGTAGATTTTCTGAGAGGCAAGGATGGAAAAAATCATGGCTGGAAGGGGCTACGAACAGATAACATACGAAGGACAGGAGGCGGTCCGGTAGCTCCGCTTACCTTGGGACAGTCTCCATTACCACGATGGGATACTTGACTTCAACCTCCCCTCTCCGGATGCTTTCGAGCTTCGCTCTGTGGAGGCGCCGCTTTGCCGAGTTTAGATAATCCGTGAAGAGCACTCCGTTGAGGTGATCGATCTCGTGTAAAATCACACGACCGAGCAATCCAGTTGTCTCGATCACGACCTCATTGAACGAACCGTCCCGATATAGAACCTTTACCTTTTCAGCCCGCTTCACCTGATCTCGTACCTCGGGAATGCTGAGACAGCCCTCTTCCAACGTCCATTCGCCAGATGTTTCAAGCACTCTTGGGTTGATCAACACCATCGGTTTCGTTCCTTTCCCCTCCTCCATGTCGGAGATGTCGAGCACAATGACTCTCTGTAGCACTCCAACCTGGTTTGCAGCAAGCCCAATCCCATTGGCATTGTGCATTGTATCGAACATGTCATGGACCAACTCGATGACTGAGTCATCGAGGGTGGCAATGGGCTTGGCCTTCTTGCGAAGGACATCAGCGCCATACAGATAAATGGGGAGGACTGACACTGGATCAACTCTCATCATGTGCGGTTCTAAGCCGCGACGGCACGTACTCTCTCGAGTATCACTTCAGGGTTCTTGGAGCTCATGCCTATGTGCTTGCGCGCCGCCAGAATCTCAATTCCATGGATCTCACCATCTGATCCATAGTCAATGGCGATGTCCGCACCAAGCCGGACAGTGTGATCCACACCATGGCCTTTAAGCGTGATGTAAAGCGCGTCAGCTTCTGGATCATATGTGAGCTTCATGGCATTCTCTCAGGAAAGAAAGCTGTACACCCTGATGACGACTATCTCATTGGAGTCTTCAACAAATATGGGTACAACATCCTTGTAGTTGTAGTATTTGCCCCGATGTTCTGCTTCGAAGATAAATCTTCTAGCGCAAGTGTACCGCCAGTGCTCAGCAACTTGCCACCGCGAGTGCACAATCGTTTCTTTGACTTCCTGCTCATTAACGTTTCGTTCGAGAAGCCCGGCTCGTGCATGGTCGGTGAGACGAATTGGTTTTTGTCCTTGAGTCGCCACCCACGGATGTCAACTTTTACCCCAGATACGATCGCAGCGCCTTACTCCGAGACGCATGTCGCAGCCGTCGGATCGCTTTCTCTTTAATCTGCCGGACCCGCTCGCGAGTCAGGTTGAACCTCTCACCGATCTCTTCGAGAGTCAAAGAATGCTCTCGACCCAGTCCGAAGTACAGACGAATGACCTCTGCCTCTCGATCGCTAAGTGTCGAGAGCGCCCGTTCGACCTCTCGGCTGAGAGACTCTTTCATCAGCTCGTGGTCGGGCAATGGCGTTCGCTCGTCCTGGATTACGTCGAGAAGACGGTTGTCCTCCCCTTGAGCAAAAGGAGCATCCATGGAGAGATGACGACCGGAGATTTTCAGAGTATCCGCCACCTCGAACAGGGACATGTCAAGCTCCTCAGCAAGTTCACTCGGGCTTGGTTCTCGCTCAAACTCCTGCTCAAGTGTGCTGAATGCTTTCCCGATTTTGTTCAGCGCTCCGACACGGTTCAATGGCAGCCGAACAATTCGCGATTGCTCTGCCAACGCTTGGAGGATCGACTGCCGAATCCACCACACCGCGTACGAGATGAATTTGAATCCACGCGTCTCATCGAAACGCTTGGCGGCTTTGATCAGCCCCAGATTCCCCTCGTTGATGAGATCACCGAGAGAAAGTCCCTGGTTCTGATATTGCTTTGCCACGCTGACAACGAAGCGAAGATTCGCCTTCGTGAGCTTTTCGAGTGCCTTCTGATCTCCTTTTTTGATTCTTCGAGCAAGATCGATCTCCTCCTCTGGAGATAATAGCTCGACCTTGCCGATCTCTTGGAGATACTTGTCTAACGACTGGCTTTCGCGGTTCGTATATTGTTTGCTGATTTTTACCATCTCTGTGTTCGCCCCAAAAAGAATCAAGATTTTAATCTAAGATCACGTCCCACTAAAGCGTCAAGCTACCCGGTGCACGTTTATCAGGAACTCATTCACCATGGCTCGTTCAGTCCTCTTTTTTCTCCGCGCAAAAGCTCGGACCTCCCTCGCGACGCAGGATGCTGCGAAAAAGTAATGATCCATGCTCTGTATGTTGATATCGAAACGAAGATTGTGTCGGCTCCTTACCCTCAAAGATATCGTGTTCGTTCCAATCATCGGGCGCCTCTTTCAGAATCATCTCTTTCTTACCTAGCCTCCTCGCTACCAAGTGATATTGGATTCACCATCTCCCCATACTTTGCAGGTTCCACATCGATCCGATCTACAATCCCCACAATGCTTGCATCGACAGGCGCCATCTCCACGGGCAAAGGGATCACTGCTTCTCTGGCCGTAATGTAGAAGACTGTTTCTCCAGGCCCAGCCCCCACTGTGTCGACTGCAACAATCGGATCGCCGACCTTTTCACGATTCCGATTCAGGGGCTGGATGAACTGAAGCTTGAACCCGTGCAGGTTCTCATCCTTCCGCGTCGCCCAAACTGTACCGATAACCTTTGCGAAATACATAGTGTGAGATCTGATGTGAGATATGTGAGATGAGCCTCATGATTCACCCACATTTTGCATCCCACATCCCAGATCCCCCTTGATTAGTCTGCCACATCCAGCTTGTCCACAACTGCCATGATCACTGCGTCGACTGGTTTATTCTTCGTCAGAGCCGTTTGGCGTGCAGAGCTGCCGGTCGCCACAAGCACAACGTCACCGACCCCAGCCTGAACCGTGTCAACAGCCACAACAAATGTGTCTTTCAGTTTGTAATCGAGATCGACATGCTTTACGATTTGGGACTTCATCCCCACGAGCTGCTCGTCCTTGCGCGTCGCCCACACTGTCCCAACAACTTTGCCCAGGAACAAGTTTCTTTCCTCCTCTCTCTTACCTCATTTGTAGCGCTTCGGTTCCGGTTCGCCTGCTCCTCAGTTCTGAACTCCCCGGACAATCAGAACACCATCGTTAAGAAGCTTTCCCCTGAAAGCGACTCTTCGGAATTCAGCCTAAAATACTCGCCTACGGTCTTGCCAGCATCGGCAAAGCTGTTCCTGACACCCAAGTTAACTCCCGCCTTCCCTGACTTTGAGTAAGCCAAGATCGGCACATACTCTCGTGAATGATCTGTGCTCGGCGTCGTTGGATCATTTCCGTGATCGGATGTAATCAGGAGGAGGTCATCCCCATTGAGCGTCTGGATGATTCGGTCGAGTTGTGTATCGAAGTGCTCGAGGGCTTCTGCAAAACCCCTTGGGTCGTTTCGATGGCCATAGAGCATGTCGAAGTCCACGAGGTTTGTCATGATCAATCCGAACCGACGACTCCGGGATTCCTCCACTGTTCGATCGATCCCTTCTTGATTGGACTTCGTATGAATCTTCACCATCAGTCCCCGGCCAGCAAAGAGGTCGTCGATCTTGCCGATTCCCACTGTCGGAATCTCGTTTTCCATTAGCAGGTCCAGTAGAGTCAGGGAAGGGGGTTCAAGTGTAAAATCTCTTCTATTCGGCGTTCGCTTGTATTCCCCGGACTTCTTGCCAACGAAGGGTCGAGCGATCACCCTTCCGACGGCATGTTCACCAACACACACCTCGTTCCTGGTTTTCTGACAGATCTCATAGAGCCTCGCCGGAGGAATGACCTGTTCATGCGCTGCAATCTGAAAGACGGAATCGGCAGAAGTATAGACAATAGGGTAGCCTGTCCTTCGATGCTCATCTCCCAACTCTTGAATGATGGTCGTGCCCGAGGCCGCTTTGTTTCCCAAAATCCCTTTGCAGCCTGTGTGTTGAAGAAACGTCTCGATCAATGAAGAGGGGAATCCGTTCGGATAAGTCGGAAACGGCTTCGTCGTCACGAGACCGCAAAGCTCCCAGTGGCCAGTTGTGCTATCTTTCCCGCGGGAGAGTTCAGCCAATCTTCCGAAGCATCCCTTTGGCTCCAGCGCGGCTGTAACGCCTTCAATGTCTGAAATGTTTCCCAGACCTAAGGACTGGAGCGTGGGCAGCTTCAGGCCACCGACCGCTGCCGCCACATTCACGATCGTGTTGCTCCCGGCGTCGCCGTACAGATCAGCGTCCGGCAGCTCGCCGATTCCAACACCGTCGAGAACAATAAACAGCACTTTACCTTTATTTCCATAGGATGGAGTCAATGCCACGGAGGTTCGGAAGATGCTTGAAACCGACGCTCAAGCGTAGACTTGCTTCTCGTTACACTTACAGACTTGGACGCGGCGGTGGCGAAACCTCCAAGACTCGGAGTGTGGAGAACGCTCCGAAGTTACCAGCAAGATCGGAGTCAGGACGGTATGACACTTCGGGCATTTGATGCCGCGTTCCATTGTTGCCTTTGCCGCTTTCTCTGCGAACGTAGTTGCCTTCCCCATACTTAGATTCCTATTGTCTTTAGACTAAAAAACTCGAACAAGGTTACCGCCACTCTCCGAGGCTTTCTGCAAGACCTGCTGTGCGTTTTTCAAGAGGTCGTCCTTCGTGGTCCCTTCCAACGCTCCACAGACTCCTGCACTCACGGTCACCGAGAAACTCTTGTCCTGAAAACTGAGGATATGACTGGCAATCGTCTTCCGGATCTTCTCCGCCCACAAATAGGCATCATTCGCCGGCGTGTTCAACAAAAGAACCCCGAAGCGATGATTGTCGAGTCGACCCAGCACATCGTACGATCGAATGCTCTTCTGAAAGATCTTTCCGAGTGCGTAAAGGATAGAATTGAAACCCTCATTCCCATACCGATTAAGAAGGTCTTCCTTCCCATCGATGGAGAACAGCGCGAGCGAAAGGTCCGTCCCGAAGTCGTCCGCACGCTGAAGTTCCTCTTCAATCCTTTGAAGCAGATGCTTCCGGGTGTACGTCCCGGTGATCTCATCAAGAATCACATACTCTTTCACCACGTCCTGCAGGCTCAGGATTTCGATCGAGGCAGCGGCTACACGGATCAGGTGTTCCAAGATTACAAGATCTCGACTGGAGTAATTTTCCTTATGCTCACTTTCGACTATCAGCGCCCCATAGCATTTCCCAGCAGAGGAGATGGGGAGTGCAAGGAATGAGCCGCCGACAGTGATATTCTCCCCCCGGAAATATCTTGGCTCCGGCACCGTCGAGATATCTCCGATCGACCGAGGAAGATTTCCCTTTATACATGATCCCGCAAGACTTTTCTCAAGGTCGATCTTCTCGTGGCCATTCAGATACGAACCCTCGCCACGTTTCAAAACCTTTTGGACGAGCCAAGACTGGCTTTCGTGTTCGAAGAGAACGACAGAGATAAAATCCCAAGCGATCAGCCGCGACACTTCTGTCACGAGAGAATCCACCACTGTCGGAAGGCTGAAATCCTGTCTGTGGGTATCTTCCATCCGCTTGACAGCACGAAGGACTTCAGAATCCACAAGAAGGTCGTACTTATCCGTGTAAGTTTTAATCAGCGCCGAGATCAACTTGGTGAACTCCCCCATCAGAGAGACCGTCTCCGCCCCATAGGCGTCCTCCACGCGGCTGTCCGCAGCAAGCACCGCCACAATGTTCTGATTAAAGTAGACCGGTGCCCCGATGAACGACTTCACAAAATCGACATCGTCGTAATACCGGAGGAGGTCGCGTTCGGAGATCGGGTTTACCTGGGTGATGACCTCAGGTTTTCCAGTCCTTGCGACCTGGCTGACCACATCAGACTCGATCGGAAACCGACGCCCTGCCATGAAGCAATTGCTCGAAGTCACCTTCGCTTCGAGTACCATCTGTTGCTTCTCCCGGTTTGCCCAGAACAGCGCCACCGTGTGCGCAAAGAGGACTTCTTTAACGACGGCAAGCACTTTCGAAAGAAGGAAATCGAATTCCGCCCTCGGCTCGCTTTCCCGGGTAAATGCATCCGTGTCGAGATCGAAAAAGTCGCGGACATTGAAGTCGGTCAATTCTCGCTTTGGTGCTGCCGGGTTGACAAGAGTGGATTGCTCCTGTGGAACCACTGGCTCTGCCGGTGCTGCATCCCCTTCGTACTGAACGACCCTTGTCGCATGAAGGTCGTCAAAAACGATTTTCTTTGACATCGGCTGCTTTTCCAGAACTGTGGAGTTGGCTTGGAGATGGGGAGGGCTGAGTTGGTCTATCTCTTTCCCTCTCCGCGAAAAATAGATGTATGCGAGACTTCCTACAAACAGGATGAACCCAATGATCTTGACGACGACGAGATCAACGAGCAGGGAAAGGGCCAACATGATTAGCCCGACAACACTTACAGCAATATCGAGAGGGGAGTACCGCTGAAAGAGGACTGAGAAAAGCCCTTTCACCTCAACGGTCAAGAGACCTAAGGTTTTCAATGGAAAGTGGCCCCCTTCGAGAACGTTATAATTTAACCAAAAATGGCTTGATTGTCAATTTTTCATTTTCCACGAGTGTCCAGTTTCACTCGAGTGCTTAGGAGGGTCTTTCATCTGGGAAGAAGAACCCGATCTCAAACTGCGCTGTCTCGTCCGAGTCAGAACCGTGGACGATATTTTCTTGCTTGCTATCTGCAAAATCCCGCCGGATGGTTCCTGGTGCGGCTTGCGCAGGGTCCGTTGCCCCGATGAGTTCCCGAAACGCATTCACCGCATCCGACTTCTCAAGAACAAGAGGGATGCACGGACCCGAACTCATGAACTTCAGAAGATCTTCATAAAAGGCCTTGCCCCGGTGAACGGCGTAGAACTCTCCGGCCTCTTCCTTGCTGAGGTGGATCATCTTCATCTGGACAATTTCAAACCCTCCCTCTTCAATCCGACTCA
>JBBIJH010000092.1:0-9925 GCA_037446075.1 Ignavibacteriales bacterium | reverse complement strand
TCATGGCGATCCGTCGAATGGGGAAGGCATCCTTTGCCCACATGCAGGACTCGAAAGGGAAAATCCAGATCTACCTGAAGCGCGATGACCTCGGGTCAGTCTATGATGCTTTCCGGCTGATGGACATCGGCGATATCATCGGCGTGAAGGGTTTTGTTTTCCGGACGAAGATGGGCGAGGTGACGGTACACGCAAAGGAGCTTGTTCTTCTCTCAAAGTCGCTCCGCCCATTGCCCGTAGTCAAAGAAAAGCTCGATGAACATGGAAAGAAGATCGTCTACGATCCGCTTGCCGATAAAGAACTCAGATACAGGCAGCGTTACGTTGATCTGATTGTCAATCCGCACGTCAGGGAAGTGTTTGTGCGTCGCAGGAATATTATTAAATCCATCAGGGATTTCCTGGACGAGCGCGGTTATCTGGAGGTTGAGACCCCGATTCTTCAGCCCCTTTACGGCGGTGCTTCCGCCCGGCCTTTCGTCACTCATCATAACGCGCTCGATATCGATCTGTACTTGCGCATCGCCGACGAACTATACCTCAAGCGATTGATCGTCGGAGGATATGATGGAGTGTATGAATTCTCTAAGGACTTCCGGAATGAGGGGATGGATAAGCTCCACAACCCTGAATTCACGATGCTTGAGCTGTACGTCGCGTACAAGGATTATGAATGGATGATGAACCTCGTCGAAGAGATGATAACAAGAGTTGTGAAGGAAGTATGTGGCTCCACCAAAGTTCGAGTAGGGGTGGGGGAAATTGATTTTAAACCTCCGTACCGACGCGCGGCGATGCTGGACTTAATCAAAGAGTATACAGGGAAGGATTTATCAGGGAAGAAGGAAACAGAACTTGAGGACATTGCGAAGGAATTGAGAATCGACCTCGCTGGCAAGGTCGGGGTGGGGAAAATCATCGATGAAATCTTCAAAGAAAAAGTCGAGCCGTATCTCATCCAGCCGATTTTCGTGACAGACTACCCGCAAGAGACCTCTCCGCTGGCAAAGAAACACCGGAGCAAACCCGGGCTGGTCGAGAGGTTCGAGCTTCTGGCAAATGGCCAGGAGCTCTGCAACGCTTTCAGCGAATTGAACGACCCGCTCGACCAGCGTGTTCGGTTTGAAGAGCAAATGAAGCTCAGGGCGCGAGGCGACGAGGAAGCCCAGGTGCTCGACGAAGACTTCATCCGTGCCCTTGAATACGGCATGCCACCGACGGCCGGTCTGGGGGTGGGAATCGACCGGCTGACGATGATTCTCACTGGCCAGGATTCGATCAGGGATGTGATTTTCTTTCCACAGATGAAGCGTGAATCCAGACTGTGATGACCCCGCATGATCAAAGAAGAAGAGAAGTAATGAAACGTCAGGCCTCCAGTTGGAGGAAGTCAGGGTGGTTTCTCCTGCTGTCTTTCGTGATCGTGACCAAGCCGTCGTGCCAGGAGGATCTCCCACCGTATAGAGATCCCTCCGAAGTGTTCGAAGGACATATTCAGGGGCTTTATGTCCTTTCTGCACAGGAGAACGCAGCGTGGATCTTCATCACAGTTAAGAACACTTTTGATGAAACTCTTGAAGCTCCCGCAGTCATTGGAGGGACCCTTCGCATTGTCTCATCGAGGTACCCTGACTATCGAAAGACGCTCTCTTTGAACAAATCTCATATCATCAATGCCCGTGGCTATGATCCAACTACCGGCGTGCTCAGGATCGACTCGGGGGACTCCATCCGTCTTGGCTACGCATGGAACTTCATCGACGACAACGGAAGGGATTTAAGGACGCAGGTTTTTCAATACTGGGGGGACACGACCTGTCGGGCCCTAAATAGGAGAATCTCCTATCAGGAAACGTTTCTGCTAAGTGCAGAGGTGAAAGTATTCGACAAAATACCGGCTCTTTCAATTGGTATGACCAACTTCTCGATGTGCCACGTGAACATCTGGGTGAATCCAAAAGACTGCCCGCCGATCATTGGAGATCAGGCGTGCAGCTACCGTTAATGAATGCATGGCGGGACAGCCGGTTTATTTCCTCCATTCCCCTCGCAAAATGATTAAGTGAGCTAAGGAGCATGAATGACTCGAGGCTGTGTTACAGAATTCTTTTGATAGTTTCACTCCTTCTCGTCACTGGAGGATTCCGGAAAGCAAGCGGCTTGGGTATTACCGGGATTCTCGAAGGGACGGTCCGGGACAAGCAGAGCCGCGAGCCGCTGGTCGGTGTGAGTGTCTTCATCGTCGGCACCAACCAAGGAGGCACGACCGACGCAGAGGGATTCTATCGGATCCACAACATCCGCGCTGGACAGTACGACGTTCGGTTCAGCTATATCGGCTACGCGACTGTTACAATGAAGGATGTCACGATCTTAGCTGACCTGCGGACTCGCATTGATGTGGAGTTGGAATCGGCAACGATTGAGTTAGAAGCGGTCGAGGTACGAGCAGAGCGTCCGCTCATCCAGAAAGACCAAGCGGCCACCGCCTTCAACATCGGAGAGGTTAAGCTGGACAGACTTCCTGTTACTCGGTTTCAGGAAGTTCTTGCCCTTCAGCCCGGGACGACACTCGAAGGACACGTCCGCGGCGGGAGGCTCCACGAAGTGACTTTCCTCGTAGATGGCCTCCCCATCCAGGATGTCATCGGTGGAGGGGTCGGCGCCAATCTCCCGAAAAGCTCGATTAGCGGCATGACGATCTATACGGGAGGCTTTGAGGCGGAGTACGGCAATGCACTCTCTGGAGTCGTCAATGTGATCACAAGGACGGCGGGAGACAAGCACACTGTCTCACTCCGGCTGGACAAAGACGATTGGGTTTCTGAATCGTTGAATAAACAGCAAGATCGTTCGACCGAGATGGAGCTTTCCGCCGGAGGGCCGCTGAAGAACGGGCAGCTGTACTACTTCACTGCCAATACAGTGTACGCTTCTGACACACGGTGGTGGCAGGATTTCCAGCACTACTCTCTTTGGCCGGTGAGTCAGGAGTTCTCAGGCTTCGGCAAGGTTGAGTACGTCTTCTCTCCGGAGACTCGATTGAATCTTCAGGGAATCTACTCACTGCGCAAGTGGCATGACTATGAGTTCAGCTGGCGATTCAACCTTGATGGTTTGCCTGTCCGTTCGAGGAATTCGTACCGCGTTGCCTTGGTCCTCTCAGAGACAGTTTCCAAGAACGCATATTATACCTTGAGCTTGAGTCGATTTTATCATCGTTCACGTGTGGGTGAAGGGTCACCAGGTCAACTTTCACTCCAGCCGTATCAGTACGATTTCTTCCTCCGTTACATTGTCGATGGGCAGCGGAACTGGTGGGCAAATACGCGACAACTCATTTACAGCCTGAAGGGGGACCTCAGTCTCCACCTCGCAAAGATTCATCTTCTGAAAGGAGGAGTGGAGTTTAATCTCTACGATATTGCCTCAGATCTGGTCAAGTACGAGCCGCAGACGACGTATTTTGGCAAGCCGATCGTCGACGCCCCTCTGTTGGACTACAGCAACAAGTACAAATACTATCCTAAGTCGGGGAGTGTCTTCATTCAGGATAAGATCGAGCTGGTGAGGGACGGCTCGAATGTAAGCTTTGGGTTGCGCTGGGAGTTCCTCGACCCGACCGCCCAAAGGCCAATCGTGGAGTTCGTACCGACGAGGCCAAATCAGTATGAGCAACAGGTCGTCGGCTGGACAAGGGCCCGGTTCAAACACCAGTTCAGTCCCCGCATCGCCGTCGCGGCACCGGTTGGGCTGGCCAGTTTCTTCTTCATGAATTTCGGTGACTATTTCCAGTTCCCTCTCTTCGATTATCTCTACTCTGGCATTAATCCCGTCCAGCTCCGCGAGGGTGTGAAGAATGTCCTCACCGGCAATCCCGATCTTGAACCCGAGCGGACTAGGGCATGGGAGGTTGGATTTAAGTATGGGCTGAGCTCGAACGTTGTCGCATCCATCACACATTTCAGGAAGACGACGAAGAACCAGGTTGATTCGAAAACTCTGATCCCTTTCGACAGCAAGGCCGCCGGGGATTACGGATTCGCCACGTACGTGAACCACGCCGAGGCAAACAGCTCAGGCCTCGAAATTGTGATTAGTCGCGAAAGAGATGAGAATCTCTCGGGAAGCATTTCCTATGCATACATGACAACGGAAGGGATCAGCGAGTACGTTGATCAATCAATTAATTTGGCCCAGTGGGGTTTCCCTCTTGCTGTGAAACCTTACCCACTGAGTTGGGATCAGCGGCATACCGTCAAATGCGATGCGGAGTTCAGACTCCCTGCCGCAATTCGGGCAAACCTGATCGTGCTGTACAACTCCGCACGACCTTATACCTACTATCCCACGCGTGACGGCTTTAGCCCGCTTGACTCGACCAAGGCATTCGTCCCAAACAATCGGAGAATGGAAGATGTAGCTTTTATCAACGTGAAACTGACGCGACGATTTGAGCTGGGCGAAGTCAATAAGTATCTTGTGACCCTCTATGCCGACATCCGAAATCTGATCAATAAGAAGAATGTACGCTGGATTGATTCCAGTGGAAGAATCGGGGGGGAGCTCGGCGACCCCGGCGCTTACTACGACCCGCGTCGCGTTCGCGTTGGAGTTAGAGTTGAGTATTCAGAGAGATGAAGCCTGCAGAACTCCCGGGGAAAGATTCTTCACGTAGATTTCCAGCTCCGAATCCGCCATACCGCCTGAACGACCCTTGACAGTGAATAGGATCAACCTCCTTCTCGCCGTCCACAATCATCAGCCCGTTGGAAACTTCGACTTCGTTTTTCGCGAGGCGTATGATCGCGCCTACAAACCCTTCCTCGACGTGCTTGAAAAGCATCCGGGTGTCCGACTCTCGCTTCATTACTCCGGCGTCTTGCTGGACTGGCTGGAAAAGGAGCGGCCGGAGTACATTACGCGGATCAGAGAACTGGTGAGTTCGGGTCAAATCGAGCTGCTCACGGGTGCGTACTATGAAGCGATTCTGCCGGTTCTCCCCGAGGAAGATCGAACAGGGCAGATCACGATGCTCACCAAGCACATCAAGAAGGCATTCGATACGACACCAACCGGGATGTGGCTGGCGGAGCGTGTGTGGGAGCAGCCGGTTGCACGGTCACTAGCCGAATCGGGAGTGAAGTTCGTCCCCCTTGACGACGCCCATTTTTGTTATGCAGGTTTGAGTGAAGAGGAAATGCTTGGATATTACATGACAGAGGAAGGAGGAAATCTACTCGCTCTCTTTCCGACGAGTAAGAAGCTCAGGTACACGATCCCGTTTCAGCCTGTGGAGCGAACGATCGAGTATCTCCGCAGCTGGGCCTCTGAAGCCGGGACTCGCATCCTAACCTTCGGAGACGATGGCGAGAAGTTTGGCGTCTGGCCAACAACGCATAAGCATGTGTACGAGAACGGTTGGTTGGAGCAATTTTTCAGTGCGTTAGAGGCCAATTCAGATTGGCTGAAGGTGCGGCACTTTACTGAGGTGATGCGGGAAATCCCACCCGTCGGCAGGATCTACCTTCCCACCGCATCTTATCCAGAGATGTTACACTGGGTCCTGCCCGTGCGCGCCTTCAGAGACTATGAGGATTTCGAAAAGTTAATGAAAGAGGACAAGTCGATCGAGAAGTACGCACAATTCGTTCACGGAGGTTTCTGGAGGAATTTCTTTGTGAAATATCCGGAGGCAAATGTCCTCCACAAGAAAATGCTGCGCATCTCGAATCGTGCTCATGCACTTGAGAAAAACAGGAAAGGCACTCGGCAGGCTCTCCGCTATCTCTGGGCGGCACAGTGTAACGATGCTTACTGGCATGGTGTCTTCGGTGGACTTTATTTGCCGCACTTGCGAATGGAGGCTTTCAGAAATTTACTCCGTGCGGAAGATGTACTCAATCATCTCGAGAAAAAAGCCGGGTATCGGGTTGTAACGACCGATCTTGATTGCGATGGAAGGGAGGAGCTCCTCATCGAATCCCCGCTTCTTAATTTGTACATCAAACCCGACGAGGGAGGATCCGTCTTTGAATTCGACTATCTCCCAGTGTCGTTCAATATCGGCAATGTGATGACAAGGAGAGAAGAGGGCTACCACCAAAAACTCTGGCGCTCGCAAAGCGACACGCCGACAGCTAGCGCAGAAAGTGTGGCAAGCATCCACGATCTTCAACTGGCGAAGGAGCAGAACCTCGGACAGCATCTGGTCTATGACTGGTATCGCCGAGCTTCCCTGCTCGATCACTTCCTTGGCCCTGGTGTGACCCTCGACTCTTTTTCAAGAAGCAGGTACGCTGAGCTGGGAGACTTCGTGGATCAGCCTTATGTGCCCAATGTTGTTCGGAAGAGCCGATCGCTACGAGTCGCCCTTCGGCGAAATGGGCACATCTGGTGTGGAGAACGACATCTTCCACTCACGCTGCTCAAAACGCTTCTGCTAAAAGATGGTTCCTCAGAAGTTGAAGTGGAATACGAAATTCAGAATCCCGGCACCGGGGCTCTCGATCTTTGGTTTGGTGTTGAGTTCGCGATTGGACTCTCAGCGGGAGACGCTCCGGATCGATATTATCTCGTCAACGGCGAGAGGCCAACTGATCCCAGACTCTGCAGTCTTGGCTCCGTCGATAGCGTAAGCTCGCTCACTCTAGTCGATGAGTGGGTCGGAATTCGGGTCCGGCTTGACTTCGAGCAATCGACGACCGTCTGGCGCTTTCCGATCGAAACCGTCTCGCTGTCGGAGGCAGGGTTTGAAAGAGTTTATCAAGGCTCTGTTGTCTTTCCCAACTGGCAGATTCGTCTGGAGAAAACGTGGAGAACATGGATTCGTCAAACCGTTCTTTCTACCTCAAAGAACAAAAGGAGGCAAAGCTGAGGTTCACCTTCGTCTCAGAAGCTCGAACACTTCTGCGCACGGTGGGTCACCCTCCGGTCATCGGTACAGCGAAAGCGAAACTCCTGAAGCGGCCAATCCCGCTTCACGTGATCTACGAAGTCACCCATCGGTGCAACCTGAGTTGTGAGTACTGCGACCGCCACACTCCCCTTCCCAATGAGTTGAGCTTTGATGATGCTTCTAGAATCTTTGATGAGTTTGTCCGTCTGGGGATGTTGGGGATGACCCTCGATGGCGGAGAGCCCCTCGTTCGGCAGGACATCGATAAGATTATCGACAAGCTTCATTCTACAGGAACTCAAATCACAATCAATACGAATGGGATTCTCATTCCACAGAAGCTCCACAGCGTGAGGAAGGCGAAGCTCATCTACGTGAGCCTCGACGGCCCCGAGCCTTTTCACGACTGTATGCGCGGAACGGGATCATACCGAAGAGCAATCCGCGGTATACGGACAGCTCGTGACGCTGGAATCGAAGTGAAGCTGAGGTGCACTCTGAACAGGCATAATCTGGCCTCCGTTCCTGAATTGGTCCGCCTCGCCGAGGAGCTCCAGTGTCAGATCGCATTTCAACCAGCGCTGAACAGCCTCTTCCAGAACTCGAAACGAAATGGTAGCGCATGGGAGCCCGAGGTAGCAGAGTTTCGAAAAGTGATTCGATGGCTGGCCGAGCAGAAGCGAAGAAATCAATTCATCGGGAATCGATACGCAAGCCTGAAGCACTTCTTGTATTATCCGAATCCGAAGGAACCACCTTGCTCTGCCGGGTGGATCCATGTGACGATGGATCCTGAAGGGTTTCTGTATCATTGTGGACAGGTGAGCCGCATTCCTCAGAAAATCAATGTTCTACAGTTCGGAGTTGAAGAGGCGTTTCGAAAGATCAACCGCCGGGGATGCGATCAGTGCTGGTGCGCCAGCCTCGTGGACACGAATTATATCTGGGGCCTGCAGGTGTCGAAGTTCATGCCCTACGGTGTGGAGAGGGTTCTGGAAGATGTGCAAGAACTCGAGGAAGTCTCCACAAGGCCAGAAGCGCTCAGCTCTGGATTAGAGTCTCAATGGTCTGGCATTTCGGAAAGTGCCGGAGCTGTGTAACGATTCTCGGCGTGGCGAGAGATGAGGCCAGGTTCGCTCTACGTGCGAAAGTACCAAAGGAGAAAGCCAGGTGCAAGTTAGGAACCCCATCCGATCTCTGGCTCGGATTATCTTTCTCAAAGCACCGATTGACGTCCAGCTGATCATTACACGCCGGTGCAACCTGAGCTGTGGTTATTGCCACGAGTACGACAATTTCTCTGAGCCTGTGCCATTCATGGACCTGAGAAGGAGGATCGATGCGTTGCACCGGCTGAAAGTAGTGAACATCACGCTCATGGGCGGAGAGCCTCTGATCCATCCTCAGATTGCTGAGATCGTTTCCTTTTCTGCCCGACGGGCTCAAGTTGGGATCATCACGAACGGTTTTGCGTTGTCAGATTCGCTCATCGAGAAGTTGAACGATGCAGGCCTCGATAACATGCAGGTGAGCGTCGATTCCTTATATCCTGACCCGGACCGCTACATTCAGAAATCTCTAAAATCGTTGAGACCGAAACTTGAGCGCCTGAAGAAACTCGCCCGTTTCGAGGTCCACGTTACCGCCGTGTTGTGTAATCGGTCTAAGGATCAGCTCAAGGAATTAATCGCGGAGATCCAAGGCATGGGCCTTCGAATGTCGATCGGCCCAGTACACGACCACACGGGGCACATTCAAATTCAGGGTCAGGAGTATGTGGACTTGTGGGAGCACTACTATCGAGAAGCAGAGCCTTTCTATTTCATAGAATACGAATATGGCAAAAAGCTTCTGCAAGGAGAGAGACCTTCATGGGTATGCAGTGCTGGCGGACGAACACTATACGTCGATGAGTTTGGCAAGGTCCAGCTTTGCGCAACTCAAATGGGTCGTCTGGCGAAACCAATTGAAGAGTATACGAGGGCGGATATCTTGGCTCATTATCGTGAGCCTAAGGGATGCGAATCCGGATGCGCCGTTACGTGCGCGTATCGCTGTTCACTGATTGAGAACGACAAGCTCGGTTTAGTGAAAGCTCTGTGGAAGGCTTACCGCCGAGGCGGCATCTTTACAAACTCTAAATCCGCCGAGATCGGGAGGGCAACTCTGATACGAAGAAGACCTCAGTCCGTTCAAGTATGAAATCTCGCCTTATCATTTTTTTCGAGCTGCTTCTCTTTTCCCTTGTCCTTTGTGATGAAAGTTTTTCTCAGATGGAGAGCGTGCCCGTCTCCAATCCTGTCTATGAGTTTTTAAAGAGGATGGAGGTCAAGGGAGTGATCGAGAAATACCCCAACGTGATTCTCCCGCTGTCACGGGCGGAGATCGCCGGTCTGATCGAGCAGATTGAAACACGACGTGAGAACCTGACTGCTGCGGAACGAGACGTTCTGGAGGATCTCAAGATTGAGTTTGCCCACGAATTACATCTTGGAGCTAATCAGCGTTTCGTCCTCTTCTCGAAGGCGAAATCTCAGAGCGTACTTTCGGGTCTGGGATCCGACAAAGAGAAATTTTTCTATGCATGGGTTGATTCATCGAATTCCTTCTTCCTCGATGCGCTATTTCAGGTCGACTACCTCAAGGGAACAGGCGATCTCTATGGCGGCAGCTATGCGGGTGTGTTTTCGATTGGGCCACGCTTTCGGGGTACGTTGAAGAATCGTCTGGGTTACTTTCTCCAGGTAAGTCACAGTCTGTTTACGGGCGACGAAAAGTTTGCACTGTCTCGGCCGGAGTTCCCTCAGAATCGCCATCTGACTCTGGGCTTTCGGGATTTTGACATCACTGAAGGCTACCTCAGGCTGGATGCGGATGTTCTCCGGCTACAGGTCGGAAGAGAGAGGCTCCTTTGGGGCATCGAGGGCAGTGATCGGCTGATTCTCTCTGGCCGAGCACCAATCTTCGATTACTTTCGAATCGATACTCGGTACGGAGTGGTAAGCTACACGTTTTTCCACGCGTGGC
>JBBIJH010000091.1:0-9947 GCA_037446075.1 Ignavibacteriales bacterium | reverse complement strand
TGATACCGCATCGCAATGTAGCCTGCGGCGATATCGGCAATCATCATCGGCACGAAGAAGGGACTGATCCGGTGCGGCCCTCCCGTCCGATAAACCGTCTCCTGCTGCTGGTGATACGTCTGCATCCCCCCGATTCCCGAACCAAAGATGACACCCACGCGGTCACGGTCTATCTTGTCGAGGTTCAGTCCAGCATCCTTCACGGCCATATCTGCTGCGGCAATGGCATACTGAGTGAAGGGATCCATACGCTGGGCTGATTTCCGATCCATGTAATCAAGAGGGTTAAACCCCTTTAACTCGGCTGCGATTTTTGTATCATATTGAGAGACATCGAAACGGGTGATCTTTCCGACGCCGCTCTTCCCCGCAAGCAGTGCACTCCAAAACTCCGAGACACTCAGTCCGAGGGGCGTCACCGCTCCCATGCCAGTCACTACAACGCGTAGCCTCCGGTTAAACGATGCCATGCTGATCTGTTCTCCTATCCGACGTCGGCGGGTTTGCTCTGACGTACTTTAGAAAAGCTCTTCTCCTTAGTCTTTCCAAAACTTGTCAGGCGACTCCGGTTAAGCAGACACTTTTGATTTCAAGTACTTGATGGCATCCCCGACAGTGGAAATCTTTTCTGCATCTTCATCGGGTATCTGAATGTTGAAAGCCTTCTCAAACTCCATTACAAGTTCCACTGTATCGAGCGAGTCTGCCCCCAAGTCGTTGATGAATGAAGCTTCAGCGGTTACCTGCCCCTCATCAACGCCGAGTTTGTTCACGACGATTTCTTTCACTTTTGCTTCAATGTCAGCCATCGGATGAGCCTCCTTTGAGTATGTGAAGAGATTGTGCCTGGAAAATGACGGCCCCGACCGATCCGGGGAATTTTAAGCGGTCAATCCACCGTCCACACAAATCACCTGTCCCGTCATGTAATCCGACCCGGAGGACGCAAGGAATGCAACCAGTTCTGCGACCTCCTCTGGTGTACCAGTTCGCTTCAGGGGGATATAATCTGTAATTGCTTTTCTCTGAGATTCCGAAAGTGCCGCTGTCATCTCTGTCTCAATATAACCCGGGGCGACAGCGTTCACCTGGATGTTCCGGGAAGCCAACTCCTTTGCAATGGACTTTGTAAAGCCGATGATTCCTGCCTTCGATGCCGCATAGTTTGCCTGACCTGCATTCCCCATCAAGGCCACGACAGAAGTGAGGTTGATGATCTTCCCTGAACGCTGGGCAATCATGTGGCGACACGCCGCTTTGGTAAAATTGAAGACGCTCTTTAGATTTGTATCGATGACTTCGTCCCAGTCTTCTTCCGCCATCCGAAGGAGCAGCTTGTCACGCCTCGTTCCCGCGTTATTCACTACAATATCGAGGCGACCGAAAGTGGCTACAACTCTTTCCACGACATTACGCGCCTCGTCGAGACGGGCGGCGTTCGACTGATACCCGACGGCCGTCCGGCCTTTCTTCTCCAGCTCTGTTACCAGTTCCTCCGCCGCTTTGGTAGATTGCTTGTAGGTAAAGGCCACTCGAGCACCAGCATCTGCAAGCGTCCTCACGATTGCTTTCCCAATGCCGCGAGAGCCACCGGTGACGAGTGCCACCCTGCCAGTCAAGTCGACGAAGCCTGGAGGAAGCATCTACTCCTTCACGCGTTGTACTATGTTGAGATCTTCGAGTCGCTCAATTCCTGCAACGTCCACTGCCGCATCGACTCTCCTGATGAGGCCCTGAAGAACTTTCCCTGCACCGATCTCAACGAATCTCGTTATCCCGTCAGCGATCATATTTCGAATTGAATCTTCCCAGCGAACGGGGTTTGTTAACTGTCGTGTAAGTGCCTCACGGATCTCTCCGGGCCGTGTAATGGGCAGACCAGAGATATTCACGTAAACAGGGATCCCCGCTTCACGAATCTCGATTTGCTCAAGAGCCTTCGACAGTTCCGCCCTGGTGCTCTCCATGAGAGGCGAGTGAAACGCGCCACTGACGGAAAGCTCCTTTACCATCCTCGCTCCCCGCTCTTTGGCCATCTCCATTGCTTTTCGAACACCCGCCACCGCTCCCGAAATCACGATCTGCCCCGGCGAGTTGAAATTCGCCGCCTGAACAATTCCTGTCGTCCATGCCTTGCAGCAAATCTCCCCCACCACCTTCGCGTCCAGTCCGATGATGGCTGCCATCGTTCCGGGCTGCTCGAGGCAGGCTCGCTGCATCAACTCCGCCCTCAGTCGGACGAGTCGAAGACCATCTTCGAAGCTAAAAGCTCCCGCGTAGACGAGGGCTGTGTATTCTCCCAGGGAGTGCCCGGCGACAGCGTACACAAATTCATCTTTGATAAACTGCGTTAATGCCAGGCTGTGAACAAAGAGAGCTGGCTGCGTGTTTCTCGTTTGCTTAAGTTCATCCTCCGGCCCTTCGAAACAGACCTTGCTTAACTGGAAGCCGAGCAGTTCGTCGGCTCTCTCGAAGAACTTCTTGCCCTCGCTGCTTTGCTCCCAGATGTCTCTCCCCATCCCTACATACTGTGAACCTTGACCGGGAAAGACGAACGCCGCCCTCGACATGGGAGTTCTTCCCTTATATTTTATGACTTCTGCGATACCACTTCATCAGGATTCGGCTTTGTGGGGTTGTCAAAAGACCAGCGGACGTAGACCGCGCCCCAAGTGTATCCTGCTCCGAAAGCGGAAAGGATGAGCCGATGGCCCTTCTGCAATTTCCCACATTCCCACCATTCCGAAAGACAGAGGGGAATCGTTGCCGCCGTCGTGTTACCGTAACGGTCAATGTTGATCATGACTTTCGCCGGGTCGAGTCCCATCCGCTCAGCGCAAGCATCGATGATCCGCTTGTTCGCTTGATGCGGCACTAGCCAATCGACGTCAGCGCCTGTAAGGTTGTTCCGCTTCATGATCTCGACGGAGACATCCGCCATACCCACGACCGCGATTTTGAAGACCGCCTTCCCATCCTGATAGATATAATGCCACTTCCGATCGACCGTCTCATGCGTTGGCGGATAAAGGCTTCCTCCGCCTTTCTGATAAAGATAAGGAGCCCCGGAACCATCGACATACAATACATGGTCAATGATCCCAAGCTCAGGATCCTCGCTCGGTTCCAGAAGGACAGCGGCTCCTGCATCACCGAAGAGAATACAGTTATTTCGATCCGTATAGTCTGTGATCGCGCTCATCTTGTCAGCACCAACGACGAGTACTTTGTTGTATGCACCACTCTCGATGAATTGCGCCCCGGTCACCAATGCGTAAACGAAGCCCGAGCACGCCGCCGAGAGGTCGAAACCCCATGCTTTCCTCGCTCCGAGCCGATCCTGAACGAGACAAGCAGTTGCGGGAAAGAACATATCCGGCGTCACCGTCGCCACGATAATCAGCTCGATTTCGTCAGCCCCAATCCCTCGATTCGTGAGAAGGTGTTCGACTGCTCTCACAGCGAGATCAGATGTGGCTCCGTTCTCAAGAATGCGCCGTTCAACGATTCCCGTCCTCGTCCGGATCCACTCATCCGTCGTATCGACCATCTTTTCGAGATCAGCATTCGAAAGGATTTTTTCGGGAACATAATGTCCCACAGCTGTAATCGCTGCTCTTCTCTTTGTCAGACTTGCCTTCATCTCACCCTCGGGCAATCGTTTGAAGTTCGTTCTGGATTTGGTCATTGATGTTGCTTAAGACCATCTCTTCTGCTCGGAGAATCATATTCCGCACGGCCTTTGCGGTAGACTGCCCATGCCCGATAATACAAACTCCGTTGACGCCAAGAACGGGAACCCCACCGTATTCTTGATAATCGAAATCCTTCATCATCTTTCTTAGAGCACCGTAAGCCAGACGCGCCCGGATCTTATTCCAGAAGCTCCTCCGCCCGTACTCCACTAGTCGTCTTCTCACCATGCTGACAAAGCTCTCGCCGAACTTCAGTACAACGTTTCCAACAAAGCCGTCGCACACAACCACCTGTGCCTTCCCTTTGAGAATATCGCGCCCTTCGACATTCCCGATGAAATTCAACTTGCTCCGAGCAAGCAACTGGAACGCCTCCTGACTCTGCGATCCTCCTTTCGACGCTTCCTCCCCAATGTTCAACAACCCGACGGTTGGATTCTGTTCATGACAGAGCTGGCGTATATAGATAGAGCCCATGACCGCGAATTCGAGCAGATGCTGAGGCCGGCAATCCACATTAGCTCCTGCATCGAGAAGAAGACAGATTCCTCCTTCCGTTGGAAATACTGCCCCGATGGTCGGACGCCCAACACCTTTCAGGCGGCCAAGGATCAACGTGGAAGCAGAGAGAACCGCACCTGTGTTTCCAGCGCTGACAAACGCATCCGCCTTACCTTCCTTGTGCAGAGTTACACCAACGACAATGGAAGATTGCTTCTTCGTCTTCAGAGCAGAGGTAGGGGAGTCTTCGAAGGTAATGACCTCGGGTGCCTGTACCACCAAAGGCGCACGGCCATTGACGTGGTGCTTCCGGAGTTCCTCCCGGATTTCTTCCTCCCGGCCCACGAGGATAACCGAGAACCTGTCCTTTGCCTGGTCGAGTGCCTCGAGAGCCCCCGCCACGGTGTTCTGTGGAGCGTAATCTCCCCCCATGGCATCAACTGCGATTCTCAGCTTAGTCGGCATTTGCACGGAAGTCCTGTGAACAATTCAGACTGTGTTCCCGCTGGTTGGAAATGAGACAAGGACAATTGAGGATACGTGAAATGGGAGGCCGCGGAGCTGTTCTAGGCTTCCTTCGGTATAATAATCGAGCGCCCGTTATAGTACCCGCAGTTTGGACAGGCACGGTGCAGGAGTTTTGGTTCATGACAATTCGGGCATTCACCGACCGAAGGAAGAACAGCTTTGTAGTGCGTCCGCCGTTTGTCTCGTCGTGATTTCGAATGGCGTCGTTTTGGGTTCGGCATAGATCCTCACTCCGTCTGTTTCTTCTTCACTGATAATTCATTAGCCCACGTAGCTTGTCCCAGCGTGGATCGACCTCCTCGCGTGCACACGTGCAGCGATCTCGGTTCAGATTCCGTCCACAATGAGGACAAAGTCCAGCACAAGTTTCTTTACACAATAACTTCTGTGGGATGGCAAGCAAAACCATCTGTCGGACGTCCTCGCTGATATCGATTTCATTGACGTCGGAGGAGATCACCTGGACTTCATCCGGCTCGTACAGATTCCGCTCTGACTCTTCCGTGATATAAAACATTTCGTAGGACTTTCCAATCTGCATCTCGAATTCATCGATGCAGCGATCACACTGGAACTGAGCCGTCGTCTCAACATGCCCTTTAAGATGAATCTGTCGATTCCTCTTCTCGAGCCTTATCGCCACATGCACGGTGGAATGGAACTGATTATCGAGGCCAATCTCTGCTGGTTCCGCTGATAACCCGTACTCATGAATCCCCTCGGAGATCTTGGATACATTGATCTTCATATGAATCTCCCCCAGCTAGCGTTGTACGGAAGTAGCCCCGAACGCCCCAAACTCTCCCGTACCATCATCTTACTGGTCAAAAACCCCCGAAAAACTCAAAAAAATATATAGAAAAAAAGAGGAAGAGTCAAGCATTGGCGCTTGTCTGTCAAAGGCTGCCGAACCAGCTATTCTCAAAGGACGTGGAAGACCCGGGTTAGCCAAAGACTCAGACCGGGAACGTAGGTGATGACCAGGAGAGCGATGAGGAGAATCCCAATGAACGGAAGTACCGCTAGCACCACGCGAGCAATCGGCTTTTCAAATCGGAAGCTGGAGATGAAGAGATTCAATCCGACGGGAGGGGTAAGATAGCCAATCTCCAGATTCGCGAGGAAGATGATTCCGAGATGAATCGGATCCACACCAAAACTTTTTGCAACGGGAACGATAAGAGGGATAACAACGATAATTGCAGAGAAGATATCCATCATCATGCCCACGATGAGGAGAAATACGTTTAACAGAATCAGGAAGACTACCTTGCTAGAAATGTACGTTTGGATGAACTCAAAAAGTTTTTGGGGCACCTCTTCGATGATGAGATAATTTGTCAATCCAAGGGCACTGGCGATGATAAGGATAATCGCACCAACAAGAAGCATACTCTCTCGCATGACACGAAGGAGATCATGAGTCAGAGAAAGATCTCGATAGATGAGCACCTCCACGACAAAAACGTAGAAGGCGGAGATTGCAGCGGCCTCTGTCGCAGTGATGAATCCGCCGTAGATACCCCCGAGAATAATGAACGGAAGAGGGATCTCCCATGCCGCAGCTCGAAGAGAAACCCAGAGGTTCGACCAAGAGAAGGGCGTCCGAGGCACTCCTCCCGCAGCCCCCCTCCTGATGCTGTAGAAGGAGAGCATCAAGACGAGGAGAAGCCCGGGAAGGATTCCTGCCACGAACAGCTGGTCTACGCTTACGATCTCGAATCCTCCCGCCTGTGCCGTAGTCAGCGAAGCGACCATGCTGTAGAGGATCAAGGGAAGACTGGGTGGAAAAAGTAGGCCCAAGCTTCCCGAGGTCGTTACCAAGCCAAGGGAAAATCTCTCGGGATATTTTTCCTGAAGTAGAACCGGGTAGAGGAGCCCACCCAGAGCGACGATGGTGATCCCAGAGGCGCCCGTAAATGCTGTAAAGACTGCGCATGAAATGAGAACAACGATAGCAAGTCCGCCCGGCATCCACCCAAACATTGCGCGCGAAAGATTGATGAGACGCTGAGGTGTACGGCTCTCGGCAAGCATATAACCGGCAAACGCAAAGAGAGGAACAGCAATCAGCACGGTCTGGCTCGTGATCCGATAGAGTTCTACCACAGCAATCGAGGAGTCGGTCTGGGCCGCGGCAAACGCCATGAGGGCAATCGCCCCGATGATTGCAAACAATGGCGCTCCGATAAATGCTAGGAAGACAAGGAGGACCGCGATAAGCAGTGTCAACATTATCCTGGGTCGCTTTCAGTCGTAGACTTGCGCGTAAGTGCCTGGAGATCCACCACTCCGTTGAGAATCAGAAACCGAAATGAGAGAAGCGCGTATCCAACGGGGATGATGAGTTGGAAATACCACGTCGGGATTTCGAGGAAAAGGACGGTGCCTTGGTGAATCTCATTCTGAACAAAGGTCAGAGACGCTTTCAGGAAGACTACGCAAACGACTCCAGCGAAAACGTCCGTGACCAGGCGAGCGAGTTTTTTGCCACGCTCTGACATGAACCGCGTGAGCACATCGACGTTGAGATGTTTCCTCTCCCGAACCGCGAGCGAAGCACCAAGAAATGCCACCCAGAGAACAAGTTGGCGCAAGAATGTATCCGCCCAGAGAATCCCCGAAGAGAAAAAGTTTCGCAGGACGACCTGGGTGAACCCAAGCAGGGTCATGATTCCGAGGAGAAAGACAACGAGGGCAGATTCGACGGTCGCGACGGCCCGGCCAAGACGGAGCAGCAGCTTCATCTGGAGTGAGAACGTTTGGAGCGAAAATCGAGGACTGCCTGTTCAACCCTGGTGAGAAAATCTTCCGAGTATAACTTCCCCACAAGGAACCGGCGCGCAGATTTTCCAATCTCGTAATATCGCTGGCGCAATTCTACTCCGGAAGGCAGGGTAATCTCAATTCCATTCTTCTGAAGCACCTGGATCGACTTCCGATTATCCTCTCGGCTGAGGGCCGTTAGTTTTTCCATGTGCTTTCTTCCGTTGCGCAAGAGAATCTCTCTCAAATCGGGGGGCAGCTCATCGAATTTCCTTTTGGAGATCACCACCGCTCCCGCCGCATCGGCAAGAGGGACATCAAGCATGTACTTTACTCGGGTAAACCACTGCAGAGAGATGGCCGCCAGAGGTGAGGTGTACACTGCATTCACCAGACCCGTTTGAAGGGAGGTAAGAACATCCGTGATCGAGAGGGGGATGGGAGAAACCCCCAGCGCTCTGAATGCTGCCTCCGCGATGGGGTCCCCTTCCCATACCCACACCTTGTTTCTCTTCACATCTTCTGATGTGAGGATAGGAGACTTGCTGAAGATATAGACGAATCCGACCTCGGCCCAGCCGAGGAGAACATAGCCATTTTCTTCGAATGCTTCCTCAAACTCCTTGGCAAACGTCCTGTAGATATGATCGACCTCGTCGTAGGTCTCGAAGAGGAACGGGGAATCGAGGATCCGTACTTTTGGGGCAATCTCGCCTAACCCGACACCGGTAAATCCGCCGGAGTGGAACTGGCCAAGCTGGATCTTTCGAAGAACATCTTTTTCATCCCCCGCCTTTCCTCCCGAATAGATCTTGAATCCTAAACGTCCCCCACTTTCGCGTCGGACGGCATTGTCGTACTCTTTCATCACGTTCATCCAAGTGCTGCCGTCAGGGGCAAGTGTGGCGAACTTTATGAGATACTCCTGTGAAAAAGCATCCTCGCAGATCAGGAAAACAAGACTACACAATGCCGTGGTGCTGAGTCGCTTCATTCAAAAAGCTCCGAGATTTTCTCCATCAATCTTCTCGCTTTCTTTTTTGCGATCGCATTGGCCAGCCGCTGCTCAGGGAGAAGTTCAATCGATGCTTCCTCTACTTTCGACAAGAGGCTGGAAAACTTCTGCCTGTCTTGCACTTGAGTAGCATAGGTCATCGCATAATAAACGTACGCGAGAAGGAACTTCCCGTCTGACAACTCGAGGCATCTCTCGAAGTGCCGACGAGCCTTCTCCAAGTTTCCTCCAAGGATCTTGGGCCGTGAACCATAAAGGGTTCCCAGGGCCAGGTGAGCACTTCCATAAAAATAGCTTTCGTCATGCTGCAGGACAAAATCGAAGAGGGCTTCGACCTTCGGAAGGTCTGCAACTGCCGCCGGATCCGTCAGACTCAGCCTCACATAATTCCCCCAGGCATTTGCCACCCAAAAGGCCGCGGGGGTATCGTCATCAGAAAGGGTCGAGAGCCTTTGCCGGAAACTTTCAGGGTCTCTCTCCAAGGTCTGTGCAAGCTCTTTTTTCTTGCGCAGAATCCGAAGGCCGTAATCCCGGGCGCGCAAATAGAAGGTACGCGCACGCTCAACAGAATCGTCCTCCGCGAATCCGAGAGCGTAGCTGCTGTACCCACGGCATGCGAGCAAGAGCAGACGTTCGTTCTCAGGTTCTCCTTTCAGCAGCCCCTCAAGCAGCTTCAGGTTTGCTGCAATACTCTGCTCAGCCAGCTCAAGGTCAGGCTCCTCGTTGATTGCCTCCAATCCGTAGTCAACGATGCTGGCTGTTGAACGAAGAGCAATGGTCTGAACGCAAGCAGAGAGGAAAACCGTCCCGAGAAGCAGGAGTATGACTTTCGATTCCATGAGAAGAAACCAACAAGGAATATACTCAAAATTGGCTGGGATGCAACCTTTTTCGTTTGATAATGAGACGAAAAAGGGGTAATATTATAGTATGAAGCTGCTTCTTGTCGAAGATGAGAAAAAGGTAGCTCAGTTCATTAAGGACGCCCTTGAACGGGAGAACTATTCCGTCGAGGTCGCCTATGATGGCGAAGAGGGTGAACAGCGTGCGCTCGAGGATAATTTCGACCTCATCATCCTGGATATTCTCCTGCCAAAAAAGGACGGTCTGTCGTTGCTGAAGAACCTGCGAGAAAAGAAGATCAGCACCCCCGTACTTTTCCTGACAGCAAAGAGTTCGGTGGAGGATAGAGTCGCCGGACTCGACCTTGGGGCGGATGATTATCTTCCGAAGCCGTTCGCGGTAACAGAGCTGTTAGCGCGGGTCCGCTCTCTCATCCGCCGAGGTACTTCCGCGTCCGTCTTGCGGGTCGGCGACCTTGTCCTGAATCCCCTCACTAGGAAAGTCTGGCGTCAGAAGTATGTATTCATCGTGAGGAGCAAGGAGTTCACGTTGTTGGAACTGTTCATGTAGTACAAAAACAAAGTTCTTTGTGGCCCTGT
>JBBIJH010000090.1:0-10049 GCA_037446075.1 Ignavibacteriales bacterium | reverse complement strand
CAAGATGGTTGAGATCGTGAGAGTTGACCCGTCGACCCAGAAGGAATTCACCGTACAAGGAAAGCTGCTTTCGACGGGATATCAGGCACAGCCGAGGCAAAGCTATGAGACGCCCGGTCGAATCGACTACCAGCAGACCTCCGGCATGGTGGCTGAGATCAATGGGATGATCGAAATCAACCCCGCCGGTCGGATCGCTCTTCCGAACCTTCCCGAAGGACTAATTTTGAAGCCGCAGCTTGACTGGCTTGTGGACAATGCTCAGCAAGGCAAGCACCGCGTCGAGCTGAGCTACTTGGCTCAACAACTCTCATGGAGTGCTGACTACGTCGCGCTGGTGAACAAGAGCGATAATGCACTTGACCTCACTGGCTGGGTAACCGTGACGAACAATTGTGGGACGAGCTTCAGCGATGCCGGTCTGAAACTCGTGGCGGGCGATCTGAACCTTGTTCGTGCGGGTGCTCGCATGGAGGAGTTCGAACGAGGACTCGCGCGAGAAGCCCTGGCCGCGCCGCAGTTCCGTGAGGCCGCTCTCTTCGAATACCATCTGTACACCCTCCAGCGCCGCACCGATATTAGAAACAATGAGACGAAGCAGATCGAACTGGTCTCTGCTCCGGGTGTCCCTGCAAAGAAGACATTCATCTATGACGGTCTTTCGGGCCAGTGGCGCTTCTGGCGATCGAACTACAGCTACCGCGATCAGGCTTCTTTCGGGCAGCAATCGAATCGGAAAGTCGGCGTGTTCGTGATGTTTAAGAATGAAGTGGCGAAGGGTTTGGGTATTCCTTTACCGAAAGGCAAGGTACGTGTTTATAAGCGCGATGATGAAGGAAAGGAACAGTTCATCGGAGAAGACCTCATTGATCACACGGCAAGAGATGAAGAGATTCGACTCTACCTCGGGGATGCGTTTGATCTCGTGGGGGAACGAGTTCAGAAGGACTTTCGCGTCGTCGTCTCTGGTCACATCTATGAGGAGACATTCGAGATTAAGGTTCGAAATCATAAATCGGAGGAGGTGGAGGTTCTTGTGTACGAGCATCCTTGGAGATGGAGTCAGTGGGAGATCACGAACAGCAGCGATGACTGGGTGAAGGTAGACGAGTCGACGATCAAGTTCCCGCTCAAGATTCCAAAGGACGCAGAGAAGACCATCACCTACACTGTGCGATATACGTGGTAGTTTTCGAATCGCCACAACTGGAGGAGGCCGCCATGGACGTGAGAGACATCGATGAAGAATTGAAGGAAATGTATGAAGAGGGCGCCGGGTCAGCGAAAGTCCTGAACTCCGAGACTCTTAAAGCACCCATCAAGTCGTTGCCTCTCGCTCCGCCGACCTCTGTGGAGGTCGGAACCTCGATCCTGGACGCTGTGCGGGTCATGCAAGAGAAACATACTGGATGTGTCCTCGTTCTTCGGGAGGGTAAGCTGGAGGGCCTTCTCACGGAGCGTGACCTGCTGATGAAGAGTCTTGGTTCGGGAAAAGACCTCGGGGAGACGAAAGTCGATGAGGTGATGACGCGGAGCCCCGAAGTGCTCCAGCCCGACGATATGCTGGCTTTCGCATTAAACTATATGCACGTAGGTGGATATCGACATGTCCCCATTGTGGACTCCGATTTGCGCCCCGTCGGAGTGCTCTCGATCAAGAACATCGTAGATTACCTCGCGGATTACTTTCCGCAAGAAGTCCTAACCCTTCCGCCGCGCCCGATTCGGAAGACGACGGATAGGGAAGGGGCGTAGGTCAATCGTATCCGCTCCTCGCTTTTTTAGCTTGACGTGACTTGCACGTATGGCGGATCAAATGAGTACAGCCTCACCAATCGAGTACTTCCGGGTGCTCGAGCACCCCTCCGACCTCGGTATCGAAGCGAGTGGTTCAACACTCGCCGCCGCGTTCGAGCAGGCCGCGCTTGGCCTCATCTCGGTAATTGCGGAGGCCGAGTCAATTGGAGAATGTGAACAGCGGATGGTCGAGGTTGAGGCTCAGGACTCTGAGAGTCTACTGGTAAGATGGCTGAGTGAGATTCTCTACCTCTACGATGGAGAGGATTTTCTTTTAAAGAAACCGAGGATCGAGGCAATAGAACGCACAAGACTCATCGCCCGGCTCTGGGGTGAGAGATATACGCCCGGCAAACATCGGTTGAAGCTTGATGTAAAAGCGGTAACCTATCATCAGCTATCCATCAAGTCAACGAACGGCACAACAACGGTACGAGTGTTCTTCGACATTTGAAGGGAAGGTGATAGAAGATGTTGAAGAAGATCGGTGAGAATCGGTATCTGATTCCAAAAAACTACAAGCCCGGGATGAAGATCGAGGGACTGATCTACGCAAACGATGAGCTGATCGCGCAAATTGAGAAGGACCAAACACTCGAGCAGGTGGCGAACGTTGCCACACTTCCGGGTCTCGTGGGCCGCTCGCTCGCAATGCCCGATGCGCATCAAGGCTACGGCTTCTGCATCGGCGGCGTCGCCGCGGCGGACATGGAGGAGGGGATTGTCTCCGCTGGGGGGGTTGGTTTCGACATCAACTGTGGCGTTCGTCTGCTGTCGACGCCCTTCATGGAGGCAGAGATCCGACCGAAGCTCGAGCCGCTCGTCCATCAGATTTTCCGCGATGTCCCCTCAGGCACAGGTCGGAGTGGCCTGGTGAATTTACCACACACGGAGCTTGACAAGGTGCTGAGGAACGGCGCCAAATGGGCTGTTGAAAGCGGGTACGGTACTCCTGACGACTTGCAGCACATTGAAGAATACGGAACGATCCCTGGCGCGGATTCTCATCTCGTGAGTCACCGGGCAAAAGAACGCGGAAGGGATCAGCTCGGAACCCTCGGCTCGGGAAATCACTTCTTGGAGATTCAGGTCGTGACGGAAGTGTTCGATGAAGAGATTGCCAAGGCATTCGGACTTCAGAAAGACCAGATAGTGATTCTCATTCACACGGGTTCGCGCGGACTGGGACACCAGGTGTGTACCGATTACCTCGAAATAATGCAGGATGCGATGAGGCGGTATGGCATTCAAGTCGTTGATCGACAACTGGCGTGCGTTCCGATTAAGTCGAAGGAGGGTCAGGATTATCTCAAGGCGATGGCAGCGGCCGCGAATTTCGCCTTCGCCAATCGGCAGCTCATTACCCACTGGACGCGACAGGCGTTCCAGCGCATCATGGGAAACGGCAACCTCAAGATCGTGTATGATGTTTGCCACAACATTGCAAAGGTGGAAGAGCACAGGGTGAACGGTAACAAAATGAAAGTGCTCGTGCACCGAAAGGGTGCGACGCGTGCTTTCCCGAAAGGACATCCAGATCTCCCGACGACGTATCAGGGTGTTGGTCAGCCGGTGTTGATTCCCGGAAGTATGGGGACCTGCTCTTACGTACTCGTTGGCACGGAGCAGGCAATGGATGAGACCTTTGGGTCTTCGTGCCATGGGGCAGGACGAGCCAAGAGCCGACATGCGGCGAAAAAAGAAGTCACCGCGGAGCAACTGGTCAAAGATCTGAAAGCAAAAGGGATCTTCGTGCGCGGAGCTTCGAAAAGCGGCCTGACAGAGGAAAACCCAAACGCATACAAAGATGTCAGCCTCGTTGTCGAGGTCGTACATCAAGCGGGGATTGCGAAGAAAGTGGCAAAGCTCGTACCCATAGGCGTCATGAAAGGCTAATCACAAATTGGGAGAAACGATGAAAACCTTTTTGGGTGGCTTTCTTGTATCAACTGTTCTTCTCTCATCGAGTCTCCTTGCTCAAGGTGATGCAAAGAACCTCACAGGCAAAGAGAAAAAGCCGTACGGCGAAATCAATGCACAACAGCTAAGGGAGCGCTTGACAAAGGGTGACTCGCTTGTGTTGCTTGATGTCCGCACGAAGTGGGAGTTCGATGGAGACCTGGGTCATCTCCAAGGTGCGATCCTGATTCCAATCCAGGAACTCGAGAAGCGCTACCACGAGCTGGATTCATTGAAGGGCAAAGAAATCGTCACGTACTGCCGCTCCGGAAACAGGAGTGCTCGCGCCGCGAAGTTTCTGACAGAGAAGGGTTTCAAAGCTTACAACATGCTGGGTGGGATGTTGGAGTGGAATAAGACGAAGGGAGATTCCTTAAAATTCAAATAGGTTCAGTCGTTGTCCTGCGCGGCCCCCGGTCGGATTCGAAACATGGGCCTCCCCCGTGATAGTTGCAACGAAGAGGATCGCCCGCGACTCGGCGCGAATCTCAAATAGGGAAGGGAGAGAAAAACCGATTCATGAGGATTAGCGCAGCTGAGCGGAAAAAAGTTCTAATGGTAATTTGTTTGCCTTTAGCCAGTGGATTCTAGTCTGAAGACGGCAACGAAAATGGAATGCCCGCTCCGCTTGAACCGAGCGTCTCACGAAATGAAGTAACTGATGAAATGCAGCTGGGCAGGCCAGGGCAGCCGTCCGCAGGTCATTCCCCCGGGAAAGGAGAAACATAAGTCGGATGAAAGGAACAATCGTCTCTGCCGGCCTTCTTCTGTTGTTGCTTCCTCTAACTCTCGCTACTCAACCGCAGGTACGCATCCTTGTCGTTTACCACAGCGAGCGAG
This sequence comes from Ignavibacteriales bacterium, assembly GCA_037446075.1. Lineage (GTDB taxonomy): Bacteria > Bacteroidota > Ignavibacteria > UBA10030 > JAHEZR01 > JBBIJH01. The sequence goes on along the minus strand of JBBIJH010000090.1, from coordinate 5,453 downwards.
GACACACCCGTCAAATGGCCGAGGCGGTGGCGAGGGGAGCTCAATCGATCGAGGGCGCTACTGTCCAGGTGCGTGCTGTTTCCGAAGCGAAAACCGAAGACATCCTCGGATCTGATGCAATCATCGTCGGGAGCCCTGTCTACAATGCCAACGTCGCTCCTCGTGTGCAGGAATTCATCAATCAGTGGCCCTTCGAGGGCGGGCGGTTGCGAGACAAAGTCGGTGCAGCCTTTGTAGCGGCGGGCGGCATATCCGCTGGTGAGGAGCTCACTCAACTGAATATCCTCCATTCGATGTTAGTGTATGGGATGGTCGTTGCCGGAGGCCCAGACTGGACGGGGTCTTTTGGTGCCTCGGCAATCACTGAGGAAGAACCTTTCCGAAAGGGTCTCACACCGGGTGAGGTACCGAGATACTTCTTGTCGAAAGGAGAGGCTCTCGGAAAACGGATCGCCCAGTTAGCACTCAAGATGAAGGGCAAGTAGGGGTTCTGGGGGGTTGACTCTGCAATGAGATTGTTTCCACTTTTTCTTGTTGTTCTGCTCGTCTCTTGTGAGGGCGAGGGCATCATAGGTCCGACCGGTGAAATAGATACCCCGTTCGATCTGAAGCTCGGACAGAGTATAACATTAATACCAGACGGGATAGAAGTGGGATTTGAGAGAGTGCTTGGCGACTCTCGCTGCCCAAGCAACGTCGTCTGCGTGTGGGAAGGGGTTGCGCACCTGAGGCTCTGGCTTCTGCGGCCAGGCTCAGACACGGTTTTTGTGACGGCGCCGATCTATGGCTATGTTACGAAGACTGACACTGCCCGCCATGTAGCGGTGGAGGCGATGGGTTACTGGATCAAGGTGCTACAATTGGATCCCTATCCAACATATCCTCCGCCGTTGACGAGAGTCTATCTGGCGTCGATTAAAGTTTCTACATGCTGAACCGGCTGCACGCCATTCTTCAGTAGTATGGGTTTGAGAATCACACACGTGGATGCTTTTACCGAGCGTCGCTTTCGAGGCATTGCTGCAGGGGTGTGTATTCTGGCTGGGGCCCGCAGTGACACGTGGATGCAAAACGTTGCTCGAGAAATGAACCTGTCGGAGACGGCTTTTCTCCTGAAGCACGGTGATGAGTATAACCTCCGTTGGTTCACTCCTACCGTAGAAGTTGACCTCTGCGGGCATGCAACGCTTGCGAGTGCTCATGTGTTATGGGAGGAGGGTCATCTGAAACAGGGAGAACAAGCGCTCTTTCACACACGCAGCGGATTGCTCACCGCGTCACGAGTTGGTGACTGGATTGAACTTGACTTCCCTGCAACGCCCGTCGAACCTGCATCCCCTCCGGAAGGGCTTCTCCAGGCTCTTGGCACTGCTTCAGAATACGTCGGTCGGAATCAGTTCGACTATCTCGTGGAAGTTGATGCCGAAAGTACTCTGAGGAAATTAATCCCGAATTTTACTCTGCTCAAATCGGTTTCTGCCCGAGGGGTGATCGTCACGAGTCGGAGCTCTTCCGCCGAATACGATTTCGTTTCACGGTTCTTCGCTCCCGCAGTGGGTATTGATGAAGATCCGGCGACCGGCTCGTCCCATTGTTCTCTTGGGCCGTACTGGAGCAGTAAGTTAGACAAGAAAGAACTTATCGGTTATCAGGCTTCGGCTCGTGGCGGTGTCATCCGCGTCAGAGTCCGAGGGGGTAGGGTTGCTTTAGGTGGGAAAGCCGTCACCGTCATGCAGGCGGAATTGCTGGTGTAAAACTAATGTCCCTCGGTATGTCGAGCCTGTACGGAGTCCTCTCAATAACAGAAGTTACTCGATGATCTTGCTCCAATCTGTCTCTCCCGAAAGGCGCTATCGTCTGCGCTCACTTCTGACCTTGACTATCCTCCTGATCTTGTTCTTCATCTTCATGGCGAGCGGCATCCGTGAACGAGTATCCGCCGAGAATGTCCGTGACCTTGGAGGAAATTTTTGGACATTCACTCTCATTATCGTTGCGATGACAGGAGCGTGGACATTCGCACTCCCGGCCTCGGTTTTCTTCTTCATCACCCCACTTCTTTTCCCCTCTTTGCTGGCCGTTGGGATTATCTGTCTTGGGAGCGCGACCGGGACCACGATGGGTTACGTTGCCGCGCGGTATGTTGGCGGCCCTTGGGTGGAACGCTTCAGGGACCATCGAGTAACGAAATTTCTCCAGCGTCACTCTTCCTTCGCGAGCCTTTTCGCGATCCGCATCTTTCCGAGTTCCCCACACGGCTTTATTAATTTCGGGGCGGGACTCGTTCAAATCCCTTTCTTCAAATTCCTGATTGCTACACTCTGCGCCGTTGGCATCAAGGCCTTCTTGTACGCAACTGCAATCAGTGAGAGTGTAGGAGCTTCAAGCGTAGGAGATGCTCTGAACTGGAAGACCCTGAGTGCCCTGTTTGCTCTGGGCCTGCTGGCAATTGCCGGACACATCTTGCACCGTCGATGGCAGAAGCGAGGAGAACCATGATCATCAAAGCTGTCCTTTTCGCATCAAAGTCATTCCACGAATCCTGGAGGTTTTCGATGAAAGTCACTTGTCGAGTTTTCGTTCTTGCGTTTCCCCTCCATTTCTTGAGCTTGAGTTTCATCCTCGCTCAAGAGAGATTCGATGTCAAAGCCCATTACTCAAAGCATGAATATATGATTCCGATGCGGGACGGTGTAAAGCTATTCACCTCTGTGTACATCCCGCGAGATACGACACAAAAGTACCCAATCATGCTGAACAGAACACCATACAGCGTGGGGCCGTATGGCCCCGATGAATATAGGAATTTCGTCGGCCCTTCGACACACTTTGCTAAGGAAGGCTACATCTTTGCCTATCAGGACGTGCGCGGGAAATTCATGTCTGAGGGAGAGTTCCAATTCATGCGGCCGCATAAGCCCATCAAGAAAGGCCCGGCAGACACGGACGAGAGCAGCGACACCTATGATACAATTGACTGGCTCGTGAAGAACATTCCGAACAACAACGGCAGAGTGGGTCTATGGGGAATTTCGTATCCGGGCTTTCAGGTCGCGATGGGAGTCATCGATGCCCATCCTGCACTGAATGCTGCCTCGACTCAAGCACCGATGGCCGACGTCTTCATCGGAGATGATTTTCATCACAACGGCGCGTTCTTCCTCATCCACGCTGTTGGATGGCTGTGGGGCACAGCTCCCGCCCGATCGAATCGCGAGGCGGTTGGAGCGCGTTTCTCGTCTCCGAATCTGGGAACGCCCGATGGTTATGAATTTTTCCTGAACATCGGCCCACTTGCGAACATAAACAAGCAGTGGTTCAAAAATGAGGTGCCGATCTGGAATGAATTTATGCAGCACGGTACGTACGACGACTACTGGAAGTCACGAAACGTCATCCCTCATCTCAAGAACATCAAGCCTGCGGTCATGACTGTCGTGGGATGGTTTGATTCTGAGGACAAGTATGGAGGAGTAAACATCTACCACAAGATCGAGAGAGAAAGTCCGGGGATTAAGAACGTCATCGTCTGGGGGCCGTGGATTCACGGCGGATGGGCACGCATGGACGGTGACACGCTCGGAAATATCCGCTTCGGGTCTAAAACGAGTTTGTGGTATCGAGAGAATATCGAGTTGCCGTTCTTCAATTATTACTTGAAAGAGAAAGGAGAATTAAATCTCCCTGAAGTGACTGCTTTCATGACCGGCGCAAATCAGTGGAAGAATTACGACGCCTGGCCGCCGAAGGAAACAACTGTACGGAATCTCTATCTTCGGGCGAACGGCAAGCTTTCATTCGATTCTCCATCTGAGAAATCGACTTCGGCATTCGACTCGTATGTGAGTGATCCGATGAAGCCTGTTCCTTTCACTGCCCAGACGACGATGTCGATGGGACATCTGTTTATGGTCGAGGATCAGCGCTTCGCGTGGACTCGTCCCGATGTGCTCGTCTACCAGACGGAGCCACTCACGGAGAATGTAACGATCGCTGGACCAACTCCAGTGACTCTTTACGTCTCGACGACAGGAACCGACTGTGACTGGATCGTGAAGCTGATCGATGTCTATCCGGGAGATGCACCTGACAATTCCCCGAATCCGATGGGGGTCAGAATGGGCGGATTCCAGATGCTGCTTGCCGGCGAAGTGATGAGGAGCAAATTCAGGAACAGCTTCGAGAAGCCCGAGCCAATGGTTCCGAACAAAGTGACGAAGGTGGAGTTTGAGCTTCCGGACAGGCTTCACCGCTTTCTGAAAGGGCACAAGATCATGGTTCAGATCCAGAGCACGTGGTTCCCACTCGTGGACAGGAATCCGGGAAAGTTTGTCGATATCTACAACGCGAAGGAGTCGGATTTTCAGAAGACGACACAGAAAGTCTACCGGTCCTCAACGTACGGCTCGCATCTGAGATTCAACCTGGTGGAATCATCGAGACCAAGCTCTGGCGAATAGAGTTCAAGGATGATAGGCACATTGTTCATCGGGCTTCGATCGTTGGTTTACATCTCTGGCTTCGTATTCCTCTGGGGCTGGCTGGCCTTAGGAGTGCGGAAATACGATGAAGACCTGAAGATTTCTCTCCCACTGTGGCTTGGTTCCTTTGGTATTCTTCTGATGTTCTTGGGCGGTTTAACTGTTCTCTCCTGTGCCTGGGTTTTCATGATTCACGGACGCGGAACGCCTGCCGTGTTTGACGCTCCGAGGCAATTTGTGGCGCGTGGCCCTTACAAGTTTACCCGCAATCCCATGTACATCGGAGGAACAGTACTACTCACTGGTTTTTCCTTCTACCATCTATCAATCTCCATGGTGATCTTTTCGCTCGCCTTGATTTTCTTGTTTCATCTCTTCGTGGTGTTTGTTGAAGAGCCAGACCTGGAAAGAAGATTTGGCGACTCATACTTCCAGTACAAGAAATCTACAAATCGTTGGATGCTGAAGTTCCGGCCATCGTCGCCAAAGATTTCTAGTCGCGAACCCATTCAGTGAGGGTTGCTGACTTGACTATCCATCATCACAAGAGGACAGATCTCGAGATCATCCCCGCGGACCTTCTCCTCTATGCCTACTGCAACGCGATTTTCCCGATGGCGGAATCCAGGGACGGGCCGATCTATTGGTACTCGCCCGATCCTCGAGCAATTCTCCCACTCGACGGCTTGAGGGTCTCCCGAAGTCTGCGCCAGGTCTTAAAGAAAAAGATATTTGAAGTTCGAATCGACACGGCATTCGAGCAAGTGATCCGAGCTTGTGCAGAACGAAAGGATACGTGGATCTCGGAACAGATCGTTCAGAGTTACATCAATCTGCATCGGCTCGGGTATGCGCACAGCGTTGAAGCTTGGAGAGATGAGAAGTTGGCCGGCGGCCTGTACGGAGTTGCCATCGGAGCAGCGTTCTTTGGTGAATCGATGTTCCACCTCGAACCGAACGCGTCGAAGGTGG
>JBBIJH010000089.1:3454-10251 GCA_037446075.1 Ignavibacteriales bacterium | reverse complement strand
GTTGCGATCAGCTCATCAATCAGTGCTTTGGTAACCTTATACTTTGTCACTCGCATCCGGTTCTTCACATAGAATTGATCGATCACCTCTCCATCGGCGGAGATGACTCTGCTGGCAAGTTCTGGCTTCGGGTTTTCGAGCTGCTCCAGCGAAGGCAATCCCGAGAGCAGATAAACAGTGTATACGACTAAGAGCACAAAGAAACCGGCAATGGCCAATCGGAGATATTTTTTCTCCACCTTGAAGCGTCCTCTCGGCCTCGTCCTTGATGTCGCTTTCTTATCTGTAGCCATACCGCTCTCTACCTTCACAGCATGAGCAAACTTCTCCGGATTCCGTTCTCATGGTCCGGAGCGTTTCCACTGTTCCAGTTTGAAATTCTTTCCGTCAAAAACTCCGTATGTAAAGTGTGATATCCAGTCCCCGAGGTTGACGTACGTCCCATTTCCGATTTTCTGCTGGAGAGGCTGATGATTGTGCCCCATAATGACGTAATGAAAACCCTCACTCAATTTTGTTGCAGCAAATTTCTTCATCCCATCCACTTCACCATAGTTCTTGTGCGAGGTGTGATGCCTGCTCTTCCGAGAAGAGAACTGGGCGAGACGAACGCCGAGATCGGGATGAAGGAGGGAATACAGCCAGACGCTGAGAGGATTTCGGAGAATCTTCTTCAAGATTTTGTAGCCGATGTCTTTGTCAGTTAGTCCATCGCCGTGGTGGAGGAAGAACTTCGTTCCGTCAATCGTCACGGCAAACGGTTCGGGGAAGACTTGAATGCCCAGTTCCGTGTGGAAAAAATCACCCAGCCAGAAGTCGTGATTTCCAGCAAGATAGTTGACCTCGACTCCCTTCTCAACCAAATGGGAAAGCTTTGCCAGCAGTCGATGATATCCCTTCGGGATCACCGTTCGGTATTCGAACCAGAAGTCGAAAAGATCGCCGAGGATAAAAAGACAGTCGCCATCCGATTCCACCATCTCGAGGAACTTAATCAACTCCCTTTCTTTCTCCTTTTCTACTTCCGGCCTATCGACCCCGAGATGGGCATCGGATACGAAGTATGTCTTCACAAGGTCATCCTTTGAATCAACGGTGAGCTTCATGGAGAGTGAAGCTTCGCTCCACCGATATGGTACAGAAAATGGCTCAGAAAATCAATTTTATTGAACTTTCGAGGTCTCAACTCCTTTTCGGGCATCGCGGTGGGATGGACAGAGATTTCCAACGAAGCTCGCTCGACCGGGCGAGACGGCATCTGGCCCTGCATTTTCATTGAGAACTACCTGGATTCCCCCACCAAGAACCTCACTTCTTCTTTCCCTCTTTCTTCGTTCACGAGCCAGAGCAACGTGCCGCCCGCGAGGAACAGCAACGCAATCGCTGCTATGCTGATTCGGCTTGAGAAGTCGCTCGAGTACCCCATAGAATAAAACAGCAGCCCTACTGTCCCCATCATTACCGGGCCGATGACAGCGGCGAACTTCCCGATCATGTTGTAGAACCCAAAATACTCGGCAGACTTGTCCGGCGGAATGAGTCGCGCGTAGAATGAGCGGCTCAGGGCCTGCACACCCCCCTGAACGAGACCGACGACAACTGCGAGCATGTAGAACTCATTGGCTTCCTTCATGAATGCGCCCCGTATCGATACGAAGAGATACACGCTGATAGCAATGAGGATGGCTCGCTTCGGCCGGATTCTGCGTGCCAGATAGCCGAACCCAATTGCGGCAGGGAAGCCGACAAACTGCGTGATTAAAAGCGCGACGATAAGATCCTCCGTGCCAAACCCAATGGACTTCCCATAGTTCACCGCCATGAGAATCACGGTATCTACGCCGTCGATGTAGAGCCAGTAGGCGAAGAGGAAGAGGAAAATGGTTTTTCCCGCTTTGCGGGACCGGATCTCCCGGAACGTGCCTCGCAGTTGCTGCAATCCTGCTTTCACCATGGCAAATCCCGCTGCGGTCTCTTTTCCGACCGGTTCTTTTACGAAGAGAACGAGAGGCACGGTAAACATTGCCCACCACACTCCAACGGTGAGGAACGAAAACTGCACCGCCTCGCTTTTGGACTCAAGACCCAAGCTCGTCGGGTTCAGGGTTGCCCACACATTCAGAGCGAACAGCAGCCCACCCCCCAAATAGCCCAGGGCATATCCAAGAGAAGAGACGGTGTCGAGCTTTTGCTCTGATGCGACGCTGGGCAGGAGGGAGTCATAGAAAATATTCCCGCCAGCAAAGCCGATGAAAGCGAGGACATACAAAGCAGCCGCGGTTTGCCAGTTTCCATAAGACACCGTGAACAGCAAGGACGTCATCAGTGCGCCAAGATAGGCAAAGAAGATCAAGAATTTTTTTCTCTTCGTGCCGCGGTCTGCAATTGCACCCAAGACGGGTGCCAAGGCCGCCACTGTGATGCTCGCAATGGAATTCGCTAGACCAAGTCGTGCAGTGCTGACGGTGGCATCAACACCAGCACTCCAATAGTCTTTGAAGAAAATCGGGAAGAAGCCGGCCATGATCGTAGTTGCGAAGGCGGAATTGGCCCAATCGTAGAAGGTCCAGCCGAAAATCTGGATGCGAGGGTTTTGGATCGAAGGTGGGGTGGAAGCGTCGGTGGGCAATCGAATGGCTCTCCCTATTTCGTGGAGGTTTTTTTCCTCGGCCGCATGGAGACATCAACGAGTCCACGCCCAGATTTTGTCAGACGGCTGTTTGCCTTGAGGTCAGCGAGAATGGAATCGAGCACCCCGTTGATGAACTGTCCGCTCTTCTCCGTGCTGTAGCGTTTTGCGATTTCGATTGCTTCATTGATGGAAACCTTCGGCGGAATGTCCTCAAAGTACAGGAATTCACAAACCCCCATCCGAAGCAGAATACGGTCGATCACGGCGATCCGGTTGAACTCCCAGTTCGTTACCTTCTGTTTGATCGTGGTGTCGATCGTGTCCTGATGCTGAAGGATCGTACGGATCAATTTTTCGGCAAAGGCCCGGGCTTCCGGTTGCGGTCCCAGCATCACGTGCTCGTCGATGATTCGGTCGATCGGATCACCCGTGAGTTCATACGCGTACAGGGCCTGCATAACTTTTTCTCGAACTGCTCGTCGCTTATAACCCATTGGCCATCTCGATCTTGATGCTGCGCTTGCCCACGGTCTCTTTCTCGACCATCCTCCAAAGAGTCTCCACTAGCTCCGAAATCCCTTCGCCCGTCACGGCTGAGATAGGACAGACCCGGATACCATCTTTAAATCCCAGGGCTGCCAGCGATCTGCGCATCTCCCGATCTGCAAGGTCCAACTTTGTGAGCACAACAAGACGAGGCTTACTGCGGAGAGAAGCCTTGAAGAGCCGAACCTCGTCAAGAAGAACCTTCAAGTCACGTTCTGGGTCCTTGCTGGTGCATTCGATGAGGAAGGCAAGGACTTTTGTCCTTTCAATGTGGCGGAGGAACTGGATTCCCAAACCCCTTCCTTTGTGCGCGCCTTCGATCAGGCCGGGAATGTCGGCGACAACAAAGCCGCGCCTGAACTCGCGACCGGGCAGCGATACGATTCCGAGAACGGGACTAAGGGTTGTAAAAGGATAGTCCGCAATCTTTGGCCGGGCGGCCGTGATCTTCGAGATCAACGTGGACTTGCCGGCGTTCGGTAATCCCACGAGGCCAACATCGGCGAGGAGTTTCAGCTCAAGCTCCAGTTCCCGCGATTCGCCCTCTTGGCCGGGTTGTGCGTGTCGAGGAGCCTGATTCGTCGATGTTGCGAAAGCGGCGTTTCCCTTGCCACCTTTTCCACCTCTTGCAACAACGACCTGCTGATCGGGTTCAACCAGGTCTGCGATAACCTTTCCTGTTTTTCGATCTCTTACCACCGTTCCACAGGGTACGGACAGGATTATATCCTCTCCATTCTTTCCATGTTTGTTCGATCCCTTTCCGTGACTCCCGTTGCCAGCCCTGTAGTGCCTCCGATACTGATAGTCCAGAAGAGTCTTCAGCTGAGGGCTCGCCTTCATGATCACACTTCCCCCATCTCCCCCGTCGCCGCCATCAGGTCCTCCTCGAGGGACGAACTTCTCTCTCCGGAAACTGACGCATCCGTTGCCGCCGTTTCCTGCCTTCACGTAGATTCGGGCCTCGTCAATGAAGATCATGTCTCAGTCGCCCGATTTTTTCGGCGGTTTCCTCAGTAGAGAATTCACTCGATCGATTTCCTTCAGCGCTGCAGCCTTAAAAGTTTGGTCGATCCCTGGACGATCAACGATCTGTTTGTACATCCCAATTGCTTCATCATACTTGGCCATCTTCTCGTAAGCTTGCGCTGACATGTAAAAAGAATTGGCAGTCCAATCGACGGGGCCTTTCTTTGTCACGAGGTAGGGAACTTTCAGGAACTCCAGGATGGCCCGCTCATAGTTTCCTTTGCCGAAGTAACCCTCTCCGATATAGTAGCGAATCTCCCCCTCCAGCTCGCTATCCGTTGTCTCAAGGAGGTCCTCCAGGTGAAGGATCGACTGGTCATAATAGCCCAGCTTCTGGTACAACACTGCAATGTCGATTCTCTTGTCTTGGATGGATTCATCGTTGGGATACGCCGCGATGAACTTTCGCGTCAGTTCCAGTGCTGCATCAAGGAGGCCGACTGCTTTGTACGCTTCGATGAGGTTGTTCATTGCGAACGGAAGGAGATCCTTCGGCGTGGACGGATTCTCCACCACCCTCTTGTAGTACGCGACCGCGCTGTCAAATCGTTCCGTTCGATAGCTGATGTTGCCAAGGGCAAGATTAACCCGGGGCAGAATTTCGGCAGCAGGGAACGCCCGGGCCACCTCGTCATATTTTTCGAGGGCCTTCTGAATCTGACCCGTTGCCTCGTACACCTTTCCAATCCAATAGTGTGTCGCTGGGATGAACTTCGACTTCTTGTACTGTTTGAGCAAGTTTGTGAAGGAATTGAGCGCGGGGGTGTACTCTTGTTTCCTGAACAGATAGCTCCCTTTTTCAAGCTCCAGCTCGGCCAACTGTTCATCGGCGTCTTTGTAAGTCTTTTCAAACTCCTTTCTCTTCGCTTCGGCTTCGTCAAGCTTTCCCTGCCGAATCATACTCACGATGAGCCGGTGATCAAACCTCATCCGTTCTTCGGGCGCGCTCGCTGTTTCTGCAAGGATCGAGAGCACTGTGTCGGCAGCGCCATAATCCCCCTTGGTAAAGAGGATATCAGCAAGCTCTTCTCGATATCGGTTGTCTCCGCTGAGATCGACGGCCCTCTTGAGGTAACTGGCAGCCGTCTCGAGGTCTCCATCCGATCGATAGAGCTGGCTCAGTCGGAACAGTGCCTCCGATGCGCTCGGGCCAAAGCGGGCTTCTCGGAGGTACGTCAGAAAATACTTCTTCGCGGCAGGTGCATTTTGTTTTTGCTGATAGAGACTCCCCAGAAGGTAGTAAACCTCTGGATATTTCCTTTGCTGGAAAAGATTCTCTTCTTGCTTTTTCAAAATCCGATGACACTGAGCCATGGCGGAATCCAGCTCTCCCCGTGCTGCGTAAGCCTCTGCCAGTTCTAACTCAGCAGCTTCAGCCTGCGGCGCGTAAGGGAACCGCTGGATGACATCGCGAAGGAGTTCAACAGTTTCGGCACGTCTCCCCTGCTCGGTTAACGATCTGATGGACCTCAGGAGAGCGTCGAGGGTCCACGGGCATTCTGGATAGCGCCGTAGAAAGTTCGAGAAAATGATCTGGGCGCTATCCCTCTGGCCGGAATTTTCCAGTGCAACGCCGAGTTGATACAGTGCCTCCTCGCTGAGTTTACTTGCGGGAAACCACCCCGCGAGTTGCTGAAACGCGAGGGCTGCTCGACCGTACTTTGCCTGCGTCATCAGCGTCTTCCCGGCTACGAGCAGGACAGTGTCTCCCAGTGTCGAACCCGGATACTTGACAACGAACTCTTCCGCTGCCTTCGATATGTCAATACCTGGCGAGGAGGTGATTTTCAAGATTGTGATTGCAGCAGCTGCATCTCTGGAGCGGGGATCCGTGGGATAGCGCTGGAGGAATTGCTCGTATGCCCGGAGGGCCGAGTCACCGGGTACCTGGTTCTTTTCTGCAACGAGCTGGAGAGAACGGGCGCGCAAATAGTACGCTTCCGCAAGGTTTGGGTCACGGAGTTGGTTCTCGATTGCAGAAGAAAACATTCTGGCGGCTGATGCGAAATCTTTCAGGTCGTTGAAGTAGATCTGTCCAAGATGAAATGCAGACTCCGCCTTGGATTCTCCACCAATAAGGTTGCCCAGAAGCTGCGCAAGCTTCCCGAGGCTTGCAGCGGAGGGAGTTGGCTCGAACGTCCGAAGCCAGCGGATTCGCTCTTGTGCCCGTTCGGTATAGGGACTGGCGGGATAGCGCTGGATGAGTTCCATGTAGCGGCTTACCGCTTGATCATGCTCTTTCGCTTTCTCGTGCAGATCCGCGATCTGATAGAGCGCATCGTCGGCCAGCGAGCTTCGAGCGAATCGTGAGAGAAGAGATTCAAACGAGAAGGTGGCGTTCTTCGCCCCTTCGCTTCCCCCAATGTCGTTCTTGTAGACCTGCCCGATTCGATAGAGTGCCTCAGGTGCGTTCTCGTGGGTCGGAGATTCCTCGAGAAACTTCTGGAAGTATGTGATCGCTTGTGAAAATTCCTTCAGCTCTATCGAGGCCTTCCCTGCACCAATGTAACCTACTCTCTTCACGTCGGGCTTGAACGGATCAAGCAGGATCGCTTGATAATGCTCCAGAGCCTTCTGGTAATCCTTCGAC
>JBBIJH010000089.1:0-3444 GCA_037446075.1 Ignavibacteriales bacterium | reverse complement strand
TCGGACACCTCAGCCGCGAGGCGATGTGCATCTACTGCAATGTCCGGAGACGGGGTCAGGCGGAGAAGCTGGTCAAGATAAAGAGTGGCGTTAGAGAAATCATTCAGCAGGTAGTAGCTCCTCGCAATTGCAAGCATCGTTACCAGTCTTAGGTTGAGGTCTGCCGTCGTCGTATCGCTCAGCGCGTTCTTGAAGCTCGTGATGGATTCAAACGGCCGCCCCGATGCTTGCTGTAAAAGCCCGAGCCGGTACGCCGCTTCTCCAACGGCTCTTGTCTTTGGATAGGATTGGATCACTTTACGGTACGTTCTCTCTGCCTCCTCAGTCTTCTGCTGTCGCTCGTAGGTCTCGCCTATCTTCAGAAGCGCTCGCGATTTTAGATGTGCTTGAGATGTTTTCTGGAGAACACGTTTCAATTCCACCAGAGCTGGCTCGTGCTTTCCTTCTTCAGAATAGAGCTCAGCTAAGCTCATCCGTGCTTCGGGAACGGCATCGCTCGTCGGGTACTCCTGGATCAGCGTCCGGAGGACGTTCTTCACCCTATCTGCTGCTCCTGCGAGCTTGAAATAGGCAGCGGATTTCAAGAGCGCTTCTGGTGCCTGTTTGCTCTTCGGGTGAAAAACCTTAAGCCGCTCGAAAGCCGATGCAGCTTCGGGATAGTTGCTCATCGCAACATAGGCCTCGGCGACGTTCCACCAGGCCTCCGGTGCCTGTGGGTGCTCGGGGTAGGAGAGAGCAAAGTTCTGAAACGTGAGCCGTGCTTCTTCAAACTGCTTTAACGCCATCTGCGTCCGGCCCAGATAAAAACGCGCCTGTATTCCTTGAGCGGTGTTCGGGTAAGTCTCGATGAAGCGTTTCAGTTGCTCGGCGGCGAGGTCGTACATCTTGTCGTTGTACAGATTGACGGCAAGTTTAAACTCGGCGTTTTCCTTCGTGTCTTGAGATTGAAGATTACAAACTGAGAGAAAAAGGAGGGAGCAAAGAGTGAATATTTTCCCTGTTGTGAGAAGCATGCCAATCAACCAAGTAGAATCTTGAGTCTGGCTTGATGGAAAATAAGGCTTTCTTCTTATTCAATCAAGGGACGAAAGCTTCTAAAGAAAAAGAAAGTCTCAAGTTTCGTACCTTAGGGAAACTGGTCGATCGACAAAATCTTCGTCGATTCTATTGCAATAGTGTAATTAGTTCCTTAATTTTTGCTGGACCCTAGGAATGATGAAACCTCCTGCAACGTCGATGACGTTACTTACATCCGCGTCCATTTTTCAAGTCTCGCCCGATATTTTGGATCTCCCTTTCAAAGTGAGCTAAGTCAATGGGCAAGGCTGTAACATACTTAAACTCCTCTGTAGGTAAGAAGCTTCTCGTGGGCCTCACCGGCTTTTTCCTTTGTGGTTTCCTTGCTTTTCATCTTTACATTAACCTTTTTCTGTTTAAGGGGGATAGTGGTCACACGTACGACAGTTATTCTGAGTTCCTTGCGACCTATCCGTTGTTTCGGCCTCTGGAGATTGTTCTCTTTGCCGGCTTCCTTCTCCACGCGTTCCTCGGTGTCTGGTTGTGGTATACGAATCGTCGAGCACGGCCAAAGCGCTATGCGGTGAATCGAGCATCGGAAGTCAGCTCGCTTTCTTCACGGTTCACATTCGTCACTGGCACGGTTGTCCTTGTCTTCCTTGTCGTTCATATCAACACCTTCTTTGTCCAGTCCAGATTTTCCGACACGGGAAAGACGATGTATCAATTTGTCGAAGAAGCGTTCAAGAACCCATGGTACAGTGCGTTTTACGTGATCGCGATCATTTTCTTGGCATCCCATCTTAAGCATGGCTTTCAATCGGCGTTCCAGACCTTTGGGCTCCGAACTAAAAAATACGAGTTCTGGATTGATCTTCTGGCAATTATCTTTTGGTTGATGATCCCCATTGGATTTGCTGCGATGCCCCTGTACTTTCTTTGGTTTCATTAACCGAATCGAAGCGATATGAGACTGGACTCGAAAATACCTCCCGGCCCGATACAAACGAAGTGGGACGACCACCGGTTCAACTTAAGACTTGTTAGTCCGGCGAACAAACGGAAGTACCACATCATTGTCGTTGGTACAGGTTTGGCCGGTGCATCCGCTGCCGCGTCGCTTGCTGAGCTTGGTTACACCGTTACCTCCCTCTGCTATCATGAATCCCCGCGGCGAGCCCACAGCATCGCGGCTCAAGGGGGCATCAACGCCCCGAAGAATTATCCGAACGATAACGACAGCATCTACCGTCTCTTCTACGATACTGTGAAGGGTGGTGACTACCGCTCGCGTGAAGCAAACGTCTACCGCCTTGCGCAGGTGAGTAACAGCATCATCGATCAGTGCGTTGCACAGGGTGTCCCGTTCGCGCGAGAGTACGGGGGGCTGCTTGAGAACCGCTCGTTCGGTGGGGCACTCGTCTCTCGCACTTTTTACGCACGGGGCCAAACAGGACAACAGCTTCTATTAGGTGCATACTCTGCACTCTGCAGGCAGATTGCAGCCGGGCAGGTGAAGTTCTATCCTCGGCGGGAGATGCTGGACCTAGTCGTCGTCGATGGGCAGGCGAGAGGGGTCATTGCGAGGGATTTGGAAACCGGGAAACTCGAAGCGTACGCTGGACATGCCGTCATCCTCGCGACGGGGGGCTATGCGAACGTCTATTTTCTCTCGACGATGGCGAAGGCAAGCAATGCCACAGCAATCTGGCGTGCCTACAAAAGAGGAGCGTTCTTTGCAAATCCTTGCTTCACGCAGATTCATCCGACGTGTATACCAGTGAGCGGGCCTTATCAGTCGAAGCTCACGCTGATGAGTGAAAGCCTCCGCAACGACGGCCGCATTTGGGTTCCCAAGAAGAAAGGAGATAAGCGTCCGCCGAACGAAATCCCTGAGGAAGAGCGCGACTATTATCTTGAGCGTCTCTACCCAACCTATGGCAACCTGGTCCCGCGCGACATCGCGTCCCGACGGGCGAAGGAGATGTGCGACAACGGCTACGGTGTCGGCCCGACCGCCCAAGCAGTGTATCTCGATTTCCGCGATGCCCTCCAGCGCCTCGGTGTTGACGTAATCAAGGAGAGGTATGGCAATCTCTTCGATATGTATTATGAGATCACAGCGGAGGACCCGTACAAAGTCCCGATGCGGATCTACCCCGCGATGCACTACACGATGGGCGGACTCTGGGTAGATTATAATTTAATGAGTACGATCCCCGGCCTCTATGTTCTTGGCGAGGCCAACTTTTCAGATCACGGCGCGAACCGCCTCGGAGCCAGCGCTCTCATGCAGGGCCTTGCAGATGGATACTTCATCATTCCTTACACAATTGGGGATTACTTCGCTTCTGGAACTTTCAAGCCTGTAACGACGGAAGCATGCTAATTCAATAGTGTGGGACAAGCGGTGGAATAGGATATTCG
>JBBIJH010000088.1:1825-10264 GCA_037446075.1 Ignavibacteriales bacterium | reverse complement strand
ATTTCTTCGTATGCGCTGATGGGTCGTTCATTGAGGCGAAGAAAATGCCGGTGCGATACTATGAGATTCCAATCGAGGTGGGGTTCACCATTGAACGAGGTATCTGCTTCATGACAAGGAAGGAGCGAGACCACCATTGGTTCATCTATGGATACGCCTTTCGAAATGAGAGCTTCCTTCTCGTTGACCGCTTCGAGGTCGGTCGCCGAACGCTCCGAACGGAGGGTGGGGAGGAGCTTGGTTACGAAGTCTATAACAACTATACATCCCTTTCTTCATCGGAAAGTTTCTTCAATACTGTAAACGGCAGGAGCTTTCTGAAGGCACTCTTCTATACTTTCCCCGCGTACCGAGTGGGGCGAAAGCTCCCCCCTGGCTTTGCCGTGGAGGTTCGAGATACTTCGATGAAATACTTTTTAACCGGCAAAGACTATTGGCATGGTCCGCGTGACTTGAGTTTTTCGACAACGCTTTCTTTTGACGACTCTGCTCTATACTGCTTTGTCAAAGTCACTGACGACTCGCTCGTTGCCGGCCTGTCAAATGCCAGCGAAGGGGACCACGTCGAATTGTGGTTCGACCGGCTCGGTCTTCGCATGAATCCTTCCGGAGGAAACGCCCCAAATTTTCGTTTCCAGCCTGATAGCAACGTGGTCTTCATTGCCGTGTCGCCGGGAGACTTCAGGCGTGTGCGACCACGAGTGAACCTCACTCTTCGGCGCGATCCCTCTGAGAGACAGAAGAAAGGAATCCAGGGAATTGGAGTCACGGCGCGGAAGAGGGTTCAGGGATACGGGCTTCAGATAAAGGTCCCGTTTTTCGTGCTCGATCTCGAAGGGCCTCCAGGCTCTCTTGGGTTCTCGCTTGCCGTCAGTGATATAGATGAAAAAGAGGGTGCCAAGAGAAAGTCCGTTGCCACGTCACAGGTACGTGAATGGGATCCATCGAGCTTTGGTAGTCTTCTTTTCCTTCCCTCCGGGGAGAAGTACGGAGAGGTGAGAAACTTCGGGATGGAACGCGTGCTGGCTCGTATGAAAGAGGTGGGTTTCACGATTTGACGGGCCTCTTTTCTTGATAAAGAGCTCTGTGGTCAGTATATTGGATTGAAAGTATTCAGGGTCTTGTTCCGCGATGCAACAAGGGACGAACACGGGACATCTCCACACAGAAATGAGAATTAGAGGTAGCAAGACGATTGTGGAAATGAAAAATGCGCTTATCGACACCGGGGCTACTTATACCATTCTGCCCTCGAGAGTCTTAGAGGAGGTTGGTGTGGCGATCATCCCGGGAGAACTGGAACTCGAGCTCGGCACCGGGCAGAAAGTCAAAGCGAAGGCGTACGGAGTAGCAATAACAATCGGGGGAGTTGAAGCCCCAGCTATTGGCGTTACCTTCGAAGGCGCGCAGACTGTGATTGGTGTCGAGACACTCGAAAATATTGGCCTGAAATTAGATCCCACTACCCGAAAACTGGAGTTCACTCGACCGAAGGGCGTCGCATACTTTTACCATTCTCAGCGAGAATAGGGACAGAAGAGAATGCTCGGCCTACTGAAAAAAATATTCCCCAGCAAACACGTTAAGGATATCAAGGCCCTTTTACCGAGGGTTGCGGAGATCAATCGTCACTTCGAGGAGTACAAGTCCTTATCGGATGAGCAGCTCCGAGCGAAGACGGAGGAATTCCGAGCACGGATCAAAGAGCGCACCAAAGATCTCGAAGCTGGGATAGCGCACAGAAAGGAGCGGCTGAAAGAAGACCTGTCACCGGAAGAGCGCGAATCGATGTACAACGAGATCGAGGAACTGGAAGAAGAACTGTATGAAACCGAACAAGAGATTCTTGATGAGCTCCTGCCTGAGGCCTATGCTGTCGTGAAAGAAGCCTGTCGGCGGTTACTTGGGACGTCGTGGGAGGTGACGGGTCGTAAAATCCTGTGGGACATGGTGCCCTTCGACGTACAGCTCATGGGCGCAATTGTGCTCCACGAAGGGAAGATCGCCGAGATGGCGACAGGCGAAGGCAAAACACTCGTTGCCGTGATGCCCTTATATTTGAATGCACTTCCAGGCCACGGCGTTCATCTGGTGACGGTCAACGACTACCTTGCTCTGCGGGACCGCCAATGGATGGGGAAGGTGTTTGAATTCCTTGGCCTGACGGTAGGTTGCATCCAGACGATGATGGATTCTCAGCAGCGTCGCGCCCAGTACCTCTGTGACATCACGTATGGGACGAACAACGAATTCGGCTTTGACTATCTCCGCGACAATATGGTCGTGAGCACGGAAGAGATGGTGCAACGGGGCCATTACTATGCGATCGTTGACGAAGTGGATTCCGTCTTGATCGACGAAGCAAGGACGCCTTTGATCATCAGTGGGCCGGTCAGTTCCGAGGATCAAAAATTTGCTGAGATGAAGCCTCGGATTGAGCGACTCGTCAACGCTCAAAGGAACCTAGTGGCGAAAATTGTCGCAGAGGCTGAGGAGCTCCTTGCCCAGGGAAAAACGTACGAGGCGGGTGTTCAACTCCTCCGCGCTCATCGTGGCCTGCCAAAGAACAAGCGTCTTATGAAGTTGTTTGCCGAACCGGCAAACAAAACTCTGATGCAGGAGGTTGAGAAAGATTTTCTCCGTGACCAGTCACGCCGGATGCACGAGATCGACGATGAGCTTTACTTCAGCATCGATGAGAGGAATCATACCATTGACTTGACGGAGAAGGGCCGTCAGTTTCTGGCAACATCGCAGGATGATAAGGACCTATTCGTCCTCCCCGATATTGGGACCGAGCTGAGTATCATCGAGAACGACCCGAATCTCACACCGGAACAAAAACAGGTTAAGAAAGACGAACTCCACGCCCTGTACGCCGACCGGAGCGATCGCATTCACACCGTCCAGCAGCTTCTCCGAGCCTATGCGCTCTACGAGAAGGATGATGAGTACGTCGTGACAGAGGACGGCAAGGTCATGATCGTGGACGAATTCACCGGACGTTTGCTCCCTGGCCGGCGTTACTCGGATGGGCTGCATCAAGCGATTGAGGCAAAAGAAGGTGTGAAGGTCGAGCGTGACACCCAGACGCTTGCAACGATCACGCTGCAGAATTACTTTCGCCTCTATAAGAAACTGGCGGGGATGACGGGGACAGCGGAGACAGAAGCCGCCGAATTCATGGATATCTACAAGCTCGACGTCGTCGTGATCCCTACAAACAAGCCGATGATCCCAACTGACAACGATGATGTTATTTACAAGACCAAGCGCGAAAAGTACAACGCCGTCATTGAAGAGATCGAAGAGCTAAGGCGGATCAATCGCCCCGTGCTGGTCGGGACGACGAGCGTTGAAGTATCTGAGACGATCAGTCGGATGCTGAAACGAAAGGGCATTCCTCACAATGTGCTGAATGCAAAGCAGCACCAGCGCGAAGCAGAAATCATAGCGCACGCAGGACTTCCGGGGGCTGTCACGATCGCAACGAACATGGCCGGTCGAGGCACCGACATCAAACTTGGGCCGGGGATCGCCGAAATCGGCGGGCTTCACATTATCGGCACGGAGCGACACGAAGCTCGGCGCATCGACCGCCAGTTGCGTGGACGTTCCGGAAGGCAGGGGGATCCTGGATCTTCGAGGTTCTATCTCTCCCTCGAAGATGACTTGATGCGACTCTTCGGTAGTGAGCGCATCGCCAGAATCATGGAGAGGATGGGGTTGAAGGAAGGTGAAGTGATTCAGCACCGGATGATCACGAGATCGGTGGAGCGGGCGCAGAAAAAAGTAGAGGAGAACAACTTCGCGATCCGAAAGCGACTTCTTGAATACGACAACGTGATGAACCAGCAGCGGGAGATCATTTACTCGCTGCGACGCCATGCGTTGATCGGTGAGCATTTGAAGGACGATATCCATGATATGCTCAGAGATCTTGTAACGAAGACGGTTGACAAATACTATGATGCTGGAGACATCGGACAACTGAAGGAAGAATTGAGGAGAAATCTGCTCACAGAAGTTGATCTTCCACCGGAAAAATTCCAGTCGCTGGGCAGAGACGGCGTGATCGAGGAAGTGATGAAAGCAGCACTGGAGTTTTACAAGAGAAAAGAAGAACGGATCGGGAGAGACCTCATGGCCCAGCTCGAACGGATGGCGATGTTGCAGGTCATCGACGAGCGGTGGAAGGAACACCTCCGTGAGATGGATGACTTGAAAGAAGGGATCAACCTTCGGGCGTACGGGCAGAAAGATCCACTCCTCGAGTACAAGGCAGAGGCGTTCCGGATGTTCACGGAGATGCTCGATATGATCAATCAGGAAGTACTCAACCTCGTCTTCAAACTATTTCCCGCTGCCCCAGAGCAAATCCCCGCACGCCGTCCATCCCGAGTTCCTCGCCCGCACGAACTCACGCTGACCCATCGGGAAGCTGTTGGGATGGGATTCCAGGAGAATCGCGAACCTGTGGCGGCGGGTGCCACCCCCGCAGAAACAAAGCCCGGCAAGCCGCAACCGGTGCGGGTCGGTGCAAAGATTGGCCGCAACGATCCGTGTCCTTGTGGGAGTGGGAAGAAGTACAAGAATTGCCATGGGAGGTAAGAACATGGATAGGGGGTTTGTGATGTGAGATGTGGGAAAACAAAAAGTACAGGATCAGAGCCGTGAGAGAACTAAGATCAAGCTTTTCAGCTTGATATCTTAGTAAGTTGGCGAAGAGGTCTGGATGAATGAAGCATCGAGATATCTGAGTAATGCAAGAGAAATCCTGAAATCAGCACGTGTAGAGGATAATGCCTATCTGGATGTCAAACCAGTGCAAGAAGCTTGCGCTACTGCTTATCTTGCAGTACTGAAGGCAAGAGATGAGTATCTGCTGAGGAAAGGGCTCACCAAGAAGGAACTTCCGAAGTCAGTTGATGACTACAGAAAAGCCCCTCGGAAGCATCTGGTGGTGCATGACGGGAAGTTCTTGAGACACTTTGAAAGACTGTATGATCAGCTCCACATTGCTGGCTATTACAGAGGACTCCTGCACGATGTGGACGTGATCCAAGGTGTCTTGAAAGCTGCGAGGACTTTTATAGAAAAAATCGGTGAATAGCGCTCACAAAAAGCTGATCGCAGGCTAGGTAATGGAAACCTTACACAGATTGAATCAACAGATTTAGATTGGCAATTGCAGATCGAAAATTGAAGATCAGATGGGAAGAGGCCTTGTCATTGGCGAAGATCATAGTTTTCCTGAGCGCAGGCCTCATCGGGGTGAGTTGCTCTGGACAAAAAGAGGCCATCAAAGGAACAATCAAGGGTACCATCTACGTTATCGGAAACGAGCCATTTACCTCTCTTGCAGTGCAGACATCCGAGGGGAAGATGTACCGTATCAACAGTTCAAAGGATGTTCAAACTGACCTGCTGAAGCTTCAAGGGACAATCGTAGAGTTAGATTATACACGAATTGATTCCACTTTGGAAGGGATTACGCTGAGCGTACGGCGTTTTCGTCAGATCTCGCCATAGATAGTCCACCCGCTAGCTGTTCACCATAAAGGAGAAATCGATGCGACATATTGCTCTCGGTATATGTTCAGCCGTATTCGTTCTGCAACTGTGTCTCGGACAGGAGACCGTCAGAACGGAGATTGAACTGCAAGGTCAACCACTTGTGAGTGAGCCGGAGGCAGTCACTGGATGCCGATACCTTTGGGATGAGTATAAGAGGTTGGCGAAATACGCGCAAGCCCATCCAGAAGTTTTGTTGACCCGAAAGGCAGCCGAACCAGCTTGGAACTTCGAAGTTGGAAGCCAGTATTCCTGGTGGGCGCGGAATTTTACCACAAGTAGCTACTACCAGACAGCCTCCACTTGCCGGGCGAAAGGCTCGAATTGTTACGTTTTCGTTGAGGATTCGCTCTGGAATGTGCGAGTGACACAGGCCCAGGTGGACTCCATTCAAGTCTACTTTGATTCGCGCACTCCAGCTTTCACAACAAAGGGTATTTATCAAGTTGATGTGGAAACATTTGGTGACCCCCCGAACATCGATAATGATCAAAAGATTATCATCCTCATCCTGAATATCCTGGACGGCTTCACTTCTGGATCTCCAAGTTTCGTCGCCGGGTATTTCGATCCCCGGAACGAGCTGGCTCTCTCGAACAGTAACCAAGCAGAGATTTACTACCTGGATGCCAATCCGCTGAATCTCGGAACCGCAGGTGGACTCACGAATGCGATCCGGACTACGGCGCATGAGTTCCAGCACATGATCCATTGGCGGTATGACGGCAATGAAATCTCTTTTGTAAACGAGGGACTCTCGGAAGTGGCGGAAGTCGTGGTTGGTTATCCGATCCGCACACAGACGGAATACGTGAACAACACTGATGTTTATCTTCTTGGGTGGAACAACAGTCTTGCAGACTACGCTCGTGCCGCGCGGTGGGTACTCTATCTCTGGAATCAATTTCCAAACGGTCTCCTCAAGCTGCTTGTTGCGAACCCCTTGCAAGGAATTCTTGGTATCGAGGGTGCACTTGCCCAATATACACCTGCAACTTCAAGGCGGTTCGGTGATCTTTTTCCGGACTGGCTGGTTGCGAACCACCTTAATGACCGGGCGGTGAACGAAAGGTTTGGTTACACGTATTCTCCGCTAGAGAAAGCGTTTGCGGTCAGAACACATCTAGACCCAAATGTTCCGCCTACCCCTGATGGTGTTCAAAGGCTGGCTGCCGACTATGTCAAGTACGGTGCAGGGTCGAATCTAAGCGTTACGTTCTCCACTTCGTCTAACTTGGAAGTCAAGGCTATCGAAATTGGTACAGCCAACAAACGCGTCCTCGATGTGACTCCCAATACGCCATTCAACGAACCTCTGTTTGGTTCCACATACTACGAGATTGTATTCATCATCATCAACAACAGTCAGACTTCTGACGGCAATTATATTTACACATCTACGGGTTCTGGCGGGGCACAGAGCACCACGCTTTCATATGAGGGCAGCGCCGCTTTCTTCACTCGTTTACCGTCCGGCGAAGGTGAGAAGTACGCGGTGCGTTTTAGTCCTCCAGTCACTGGTCAACTCTCTGCGGTTCGAATTGCTTTCAACGGCGGGCCCAACGGTGTGAAAGGTTCGGGCACATTGAACATCAGGGCGCACAAGAATGCTTTGGGCAGCATCGGCGGCATCCCTGGTGTTCAGGTTGGCTCAACAGTTTCCGTTCCGTTTTCCTCTCTTATACCAGGCGCTTACAACGAAATCAGTTTCAATAGTGCGAATGTGAGCATCACGTCTGGGGAAGATTTCCATGTATCGGTTGACGTTACGGGCTCCGTGGGAGATACACTCCAGCTCTTAGTGGACGATGGCCTAAGCCAACCGACAGATCGTAGCTCCACCTATCGTCAAGGCGTAATGGGCCCTGGCTGGTATAACTTCATAGATCCAAATTCAGGATTCACTCGCGGTTACAATCTCTTGTTGCGGGCAACGCTCCTGTACACGGTTACAGGGGTTGAAAGGCTCGAAACAGTCATACCAACCAGTTATTCACTAAGTCAAAATTTCCCCAACCCCTTCAACCCCTCAACCAAAATCGAGTATCAGGTGCCGGTGTCAGAGCAGGTTGTCTTGAAGATCTACGATATGCTCGGCCGAGAAGTGAGAACACTCGTCGATGAGCTGCAGCAACCAGGTACCTACAGAACCGAATGGGATGGAAGAGACAACAGCGGGAGAGAGGTCGTCAGCGGAGTCTATTTCTATCAGCTCAAAACGCGTGGCTATTTGAAGACGAACAAGATGATGTTGGTGAGGTGAGCAGTTTCACAGCGGATAAATGGATTAAGCGAATAGAAACCAAAAGCAATTCTCTGGTGATTATCCATTAATCCGATAATCCGCTGTGAACGACTCCCCAAGCAATCTTCTTCTCATGAAGAAATCTTTTCTTATTCTCAGCGCGCTTGTTTCGTTTACCGCCGCGTTCCTCGAGTTCTCAACCTCATCTAGCTGGATTCCAGAGACGGGCAACCATGTCCAAGCCCGTGAAGAATGGTTTTATGAACAGAGAGCTTTCGGGCTTGGATACATCCCTGCTGGTGCACGAGAAAAAGCACTCCAGTACGCCAGAACGAAAATGCCGGTCTACTCTTTCTCGAAGCGCTCGGGAGATCTGGCAACCTGGAATCAGATTGGGCCGGAGAACATTGCTGGTCGACTTACTTCCATCGCCATTGACCCGAGAGATCCGAACACGATCTACATTGCCTCAGCTGACGGTGGTGTCTGGAAAACACTGAACGGCGGAGTGAGCTGGCTTCCTCTAACGGATAACCTCGAGACCTTATCCAGTGGAGTGATTGCCATCGACCCGCGCGACGGAACTCTTTATTACGGCACGGGAGAACCCCACAACTCGC
>JBBIJH010000088.1:263-1804 GCA_037446075.1 Ignavibacteriales bacterium | reverse complement strand
TCAAGTCAACGGATGGCGGACAATCCTGGGGGAAGCTCTTGAGCGTGCCCACGATCCCTGAGACCGAAACCCGTTTTGGGCCGACGTACTTTTTTACCTCCGTCCTTTCTGTTGATCCCGTCAAGAATCGAATCTGGCTTGGATTCCTAAGGCGCAGACAGGGTATGAGTTCTTTCAACGGCGCCCTGTACAGGTCAACTGATGGAGGTGCAAGCTGGACCCGAATGGATCCACCTGACCAGGCGGGGAATCCAACGGGCCCGCTCACATATCCGTTTATCAGTGACTTCGTCTTTGACCCTCAGAGAACCGACACGGTCTATGCTGCTTCGGGGAATTTGAGCGGACCACTCCAGGCCCCATTTTCTCCTCAAGGTATCGCGAAATCTACAAACGGTGGAATAAGCTGGACACAAATCAACAACGGTCTTCCCGTTGCAAGTGAGTTGGGAAGAATTAATTTAGCTATCTCTCCGTCTAATCCAAACATCCTCTATGCGAGCATCATCTGGCCAACCTCGAACCCCACGAATGGTGGAAAACTTCGCGGCGTCTTTAAGACAACTGATGGTGGAAATAACTGGGCTCAGCTGCCAAACGCACCGGCAGACCTTGTCGGAGAGCAGGGATGGTATAACAATGTGGTAATAGTCCACCCAACGAATCCAGATATCGTCTTTGTGGGCGGTGTCCATCTGTATCGTTCAATGGATGGGGGTAATTCTTGGTCCGCTGTAACGAGGGGAGTAACGCACGTCGACCATCACGCTCTCGCTTTTCACCCAACTGTGCCGAATGTTCTTTACACTGGAACGGATGGTGGGATCTATCGGTCGGCGGACATTGGGACCACATGGTTGAGTCTTAACAACGGAATTTCCAACACCCAGTTCTATAGCCTCGCTCTTAACCCGAAGAACAAGAACAAGTCTCATGGGGGAACTCAGGACAACGGAACGGTGAAGTACACTGGCTCACCGTTCTGGTCGATCATTTTCGGTGGCGATGGTGGAAAAGTCGCAGTCGATTATGCACAGCCGGAGACTCTTTATACGACATACGTTTATCTGGATATGAAGAGATCTTTCAACGGTGGAGCGACGTTCACTACAATCACCAATGGGATTAATCTCGATCGTACCACAGAACGAATTGCTTTCTATGCGCCCTATGATGTCTCGAAATCGAGTCCCGAAGTCATGTACGCTGGCACGCATCGGATATGGAAATCGACGAACCGTGGTAGCTTCTGGTCTTCGGTGTCAGGCGACTTAACGTACGGGACAGGCACGATATCAGCCATCACAGTTGCTCCTTCCGACCCGAACCACGTGTACATCGGCACCTCAGATGGAAAGATCTGGTCAACGGCGAATGGAGGTGGTTCGTGGGATAGTGCGGGAGTTCATCCCTTTGCTCCTTTTACGACTCGCAGGTTCGTCACTGACTTTGCTGTCCATCCCCAGAATCCAAGTCTAGCTTACGTCTCTTTCTCGGGCTACAACTCTGCTCATCTGTTCCGAAGTAAGATCGGAAGAGCA
>JBBIJH010000088.1:0-231 GCA_037446075.1 Ignavibacteriales bacterium | reverse complement strand
GAATGCCGTGTCCGTTCATCCGAGGGACGGCGGCACGACAATCTACGTGGCCACCGACGTTGGGTGCTTTTTCACACGAGACGGCGGCGGGACATGGGCTGTACTCGGGACTGGTTTGCCAAACGTTGTCGTTCATGAGATCGCGGTCTCTGACGATGCGACTTACATGAGAGCGGCGACGCACGGCCGAAGTATCTGGGAGCTTAGGGAAGTTCCGACGGAAATCGCTGA
>JBBIJH010000087.1:0-10305 GCA_037446075.1 Ignavibacteriales bacterium | reverse complement strand
GAAGTCATCGTTCAAATCACCTGTAGGGATCGATCCCTGGTTTGCAGAGGTGTACACAGTCGTGCCACCTCTCTTGAGATCCCAAACAGTCTCCCCCTCAGCGGTTTCCCGGAAGCTCACTGTATACGTAGCGCCAGTGGTCTTGCCGGGATCGACAACCGTCGCGGTTATGATCCCATCGCTCGTCCCGGCCTTATGCGTAACCGTCAGCTGTTCGCCCACTGGTGCTCCGTATCGAACTCCCGGCTTTGGAGATTGTGGAATCGCTGTGAGGATTCTCGGACTCGATTCGAGCGTGAGGGGCGTTGCAAACGGGTCAGTCGAGACTGAGTATGCAGTGACGCCGAAGTAGTACTCCTGGCCGTTGTTGAGCTTCGGTCTTCCAGTGACTGCGTCAGAGTTGATCCTGTAGTATCGCACGATCCCACTGTTCGTCCCAAGCTGGACAGGGAGTCTCAGGATTTGCCCGGACTTTGCATCGAACTGATCGTCCAAGACTACTGTTACCTCATCGATGACATCGTAAGTTGCAAGCTTGATGCCGTTGGCTAGAGTGGAAGTCCGTGAAGGGAACTGATAGACGTTGTAGCCCTGGAAGGCGTACGTACCTCGAACAGTCTTCTCTGTAGCGTTCACTGTGGTCAAATCCGATCCCCACTCCAGGACAATTTCGCCATCAAGCTCGCGTACGGTAACGTTGGGTGCTGTTGGGGGACTTGGAACTGCAAAGAGGTTATCGTACGTATTCTGAGCAAATCGGTCATTGAACTTCATGACGGAGATGCTCGAGAGCCGATCCGCACCCAGGCCCCCGACGACGGCGACGACAACTTCCTGAGTATCACCCGGCGCAAACTTGAAGGGGCCTGTTACCAGCAGGATGCGGCGGTCTCCGGGCGGCAACGCCGGAGGAATCCCGTCATACCAACCCGTCTTCGCAACTGGATCCCCCGCAAGGGGGAATACGGTCTCTTTGCCCGTATTGTCGATCCAGCGACGATCCGGACGAGTTGATTCGTCGGCCACGAAGCCCCTTAGCATCTTCCACCACCGGAGTGTCCCCTCGTACTGCCGCTGGGGCGGGTCGCTAATGGGGCTGCCGGCAGAAAAGAAATTGAATGATGACATACCAAGGTTTTTGTAACCGCGTCTTTTCTTCAGGTCGAAGATTCCCTCGTCCGCTGGAGCCCCGGGCACCAATGGACCCTGTAGGAAGTCGTAACCACCCGACGGGGGAGGAATCCCAAACTTCCTGAACTCGCGATCGATGGAGTTGGAGTTGTAAACGAAACCCAAGCTTACAGACTTTCCACCGACGATTGTCGTATCGCATCCGGCGAAATCGTCACCGAAATCCCCAAGGTCTGGGTCTGCCCACTGGGAGACGTACATCGAATCGAGACGGAAGTTGCCGCGATTGATCATTCGGAACTTCCTGAAGCACACGTTCCCTAGTGCATCAGTCCGCTTGTACGCCCAGACTGTAATTTGGAGCTCAATGCCTGTCGGGGGTGAACCATATAAGCTTCGGGAGGCCGCATCATTAAAATCGTTGCAGACTGTCCACATTACCTGGTCGGCCGGTGAGTTGGGGTCTGCCCCGGCCAATCCTGGCTCATCGTATCCTTTCGCAATCAAATCATCGGGCAACGTCCCCGGTGGAGGTGGATCGTAGCGACCATTTCCATTCCTGTCAATGAAAGGCGCGCCTTTAGCCACGGGCCACTCTTTCCAATCCTTGTCATACTGCGCTCTCAATGCCTCGATGTCAGCATCCGTCACTGCGCTGACGCTCTTCTGGAAAAAGAGTGCCGCATCGCCCCTGAGGTCAGCGTTCGGGTCAGTGTAGTCGCGGCGAATCCTGTAGAGGCGCACTCCAGGATCGTCGGGGTTTTCTGGGATTCCTCCAGGTGCGGCACCTGCAACCATGCCCTGGTTGTAAGTCTGTCCACCCACACGGATCCGCTCACTTGCAGGGGGTTGGCCGGTTCTCGTGTCGATGACAGGGCCTCCAAAGACGAATCCGTCCTGGTAGATGACGAACGACGTGCCTTTCGGGTACACGCCACCGTCTCCCTCGATGAACGGATTGTAACCAGAGCGCCCATTCCATTCCAGCCAAAGCTCCCAGTTGTTGACGTTCAGCAAACCATACTGAGGATTTCCTGTCACCCCCAGAGGGGATTGCGCCTTTGACGATTTCTTCTCCGCGGGATTTTCTCTTCCAAGAAGGATGTCATTGAAGAGAAATTCTGCAACAAGAATCACAATGAAGATGAAAATCTTGTTCGGCTTCATATGAGTAGCACTCCTATGATTTGGCTAAGTGATCCAAACGAATGGTGCTTCTTAGTATTCAACACGCAGACCGAGGCGGATTTGACGGGGGGATCCATAGATGTCATTCCCTGTTGCAACAGCATAGTGCCAGCGATTCTGCAGATTGAAGGCTCGATAAAAATCAACATATTGCTTGTCGGCGATAAACTGAACTGCGAGCGGGTTGTTGAGCCACCCGTCATCCTCCGCGGTTCCAGTGTTCGGATACACGTTGACGATCTGTTTGGAGTTCAACAGGTTCAACACGTTGGCATAGACCTCGAGAGTAAATGATCTCAGGAAGAATGCCTTGCTAAGGAACAAGTCAATGTTGAACACGGGAGGAGTCGACGACTCGTTTAGAGGCTGAATCGGGAATCGTGACCTCGGGTCGATGTCTGGCCTTACGCCGATGGTGTAGGGAGAAGCCTGTCCGATGCTCTCTGGCTCTTTGATCTTCGTGTAGGCGTGTCCACTGTTGAAGGTCAAGAGGGCAAAAGCACCCAGGCCTTCAAGGATTGGACCGCCATCACCCTTCGCGAATCGATAATCGAGCATAATGGAACCGCGATGTGTCTGGTTGAAGTCCAGAGGGTTGATGAAGTCGGGGTAACGGCCGATATCCTGCCTCTCCACGACTCCAAACGCAGAAGTGGGATTCGAGCCAGTACCGCGAGCATCTTGGAGCGTGTAATTAATCCTTGCACTCACGCGCTTGGTGCGGCGAAGGTCCAGTGTGAATTCCAACCCTTTGACAGTGCCGAAGTCCTCATTAATGTATGCTGTGAAGAGTTGGTTGCCATTTAAGTCCACAAACTTTCTCACCGCAAGCTGGTCTCTTGTGTCCTTATAGAAACCTGTGACCGTCAGCCCCACGAAGTCCGTGATCGCCTGTCGGAAGCCCATTTCATACTGAGTCAAGCGTTCGGGCTTTGCAAGGAAGCCCACGGGCGTCAGGAAGGCGTTTCCGCGACTCCTCGGACTTACGGTCGTGCTGAGCGCGATCAGACCAATGTACATCCGATTCAGCGATGGCATCTGCACGAACTTGCCGTACTGCGCGTAGAAAACCGTCCGATCCGTAACGGGGAATGAGAAGTTCAGCCTCGGGAGAACAAAGTCGTATGACGGTCCTTCCGTCAGGTTCGATTCCTTTAGGATGTCCAGAGTGTTGTCGAAATCAGTGTTCACGTAGTTATACGGGTCGCTGAACATTCTACCCCGCGGGTTAAAGTACTCATAGCGCAGCCCGAAGTTCAGCACGAGGTCGTTGTACTCTAGCTTGTTTGCAAAGTACGCAGAAGCAAACACTGGTTTGTTAGGAGCATCGCGGGTCGTTACATCGCCATCCACCTTGTTCCCATACACATCGTAGCCATAATTGTTCACACCACCTTGTCTGGCCCACTGAACTCGCTTGGCATCTTCGCTCGGAAATACCACAGGCGTATTTCCATAGATGCCGTTGACGGCTTCGAGGGCTGCGGCGATATTCCCGATGTTGAACTGTCTCATCAGCCACGTCTCGAGCCGGCCCCCTGCCTTGAACTCCCATCTTTTCGTGAGTTGCGAAACAAAGTCAATGGAGCCTTCAATCGACCTCTGAGAGTTAGTAAAATAGCTATTGACCGGCGTCCCCGGTGCATTGAACGTGAACCCCTGTGCGACGCTGTAAACGTTCGGGCCACGATAGCGACGAGTCCAGTTCTGAGTATCTCCAAATGGAACATTCGCAAGACTATCCGGATATTTCATCCAGTCGCTGCCGAAGCGAGGATCAAACTGCTCGAAGTCCCTCTTGTAGAATGCCAGACCAACTTCATAGAATGTCTGAGGATTGAGAGTGTGGGTCGCCCTCGCATTCAGGAAGTAGACATTCGTCTCTTGAGTCGGCAGACGGTGGAGATTGAAGATGTTATTCAGATTCCCGGGCCAACCCGAAGCCGGGTTCCTCGCCAGATTGTAGCTGCCCGATACCTTTAGACTGATGGGGTCGAAGTTAAAGAAGAGATTTCCCTGGCCGGTGTAATTGTAGCTCCACGTGCGTCCAAGAAAGTTTTCCTTCAGCGCGACCGGTCCGGGAAGGAGTCTACCAGGCTCGCGGTCATTGATGTCTGTCCTGACGCTATCAAAAAAGAATGGGGATACCCATCGCGCAGGTGAGCGCTGGTAGTTGTACTGGCCGGCTAAGAAATACCGCATCTTCAGGGCATCGACGGGCCCACCGAGTGTCACGACTGCGTTCCTATACCCGAACGAACTCGTTCCCAGAAATTTCTCTCCCGGCTTTGCAAAGTCGTCCGTCCGATAGTCAAAGCCGACATTCAGGCGATTGCCGCCGGTTCTCATCGTGGTCCTTGCGACACCAGAGTTGGCTCCACCAAACTCAGCCGTATAACCACCAGGCTGGAACTGAAGCTCCTGGAACGCTTCCTGGATGACACTTACTCCTTCGGAGTTGAACAGTCTGTTCGTTACATTGGCACCATCCACGAAGTACGCTAATTCGCCTGCGCGCCCTCCGCGAACGTACAATTGGCCATCCTGCCTGACCACACCTGCATCAAGGGCAAGAATAGCCTGCGTCCCGCGGATTGGCAGAGTCCCGATATCGTCCCGACTGGTCACGCGGATCGTATTGGGCGTATTACGCTGAACCAGAGGCCGCTCTGCAATGATCGAGACAGGCTCAACCTGCACCGTCGTTGGCGCTAGGCGGAAATCTTGAGTGGTTGTCTGAGCGGCGAGAACGAGGACGTTCGAAATGGAGACTGGAGCGTAACCAACGTAGGAGGCTTTCAGTGTGTAATTGCCCGGAGGGACATTTAGAATCACGTACTCCCCGTTGATGTCGGTGGACGCACCAAGCGTCGTCCCTTCAACGGCAACGGTAGCACCGATCAACGCCTCGCCCGTTTCTCGATCGGTCACCTTCCCACGGAACTTGCCGTTTTGGGCGAAGAGAAAGCCTGGAGCAAGGAGAACAAGGAGAAAGAAAGAGATAATCTTGCGCTGCATGATGTACCTCCTCATGAAGTTGTTAAACCGAAGATAGCTCTCCGCTGACCGTATTTCATCCTCGCGACATAACGGTCGAAGTTGCGGCGGAACTGGGGTCAAAAAGGGTGGTTATCAGAGAAGTCGTAGCAACACTCTGCGGCAGACTATCACCTCCTCTACGAAACAGGGATGTTCGGGGAATCCGTTTGCCAAAATATAACACTCTCCGGGGGCTTTGTCAAGTCTTTTCCACTCCCGGATGAAAAAATCCACATAGCCGTTGACTACACTAACGTCCTCGTCAGCGAGAAAAGTTCCCAAGAAAATACAACGGGCTGTCCCGTCATTCCGGGACAGCCCGTTAGTCAACACAACAGCGGGTCTTAGAAGCCGAGCTTCAGTGAGAACATCTGGTTGCCCGTGAAAAAGTCGACGTCACGATAGGCATAATCAAATGTGATGTCGATTCCGGGAGCGGCGTACGAGATACCTCCGCCAACGGTGAACTTGAAAATGTTGTCGTCCTGCTGCCGTGCCAGGGCATTGTAACCTGCTCGCCCGTAGATGCGGAAGGATTCCATCACATACCCGACCTCACCGCCAATCCGGTACTCGTCCAAGTACAGGTTGTTGTTGCTGAACGTACTGCCCAGGGTCCAGACCATATTCTCTCCAACACTTCCGTCATAGGACAAGCCTATTTCCACGACGGAAGGAAGTTCGAAGCTGGCCGCCTCGCTCTTGTACTTCTGTTCGGGTCGGCGACCATCCGAAGAGACGGCGTTCCGGTACAAGGCAGTCCCGTCGTATTTCATTTGAGGCCCGATGTTCTTCACCGCCACGCCAAGATTCAGGCCCCGGATACCTACCAGCCCACGATAAAGAACACCAAAATCAATTGCAGGAGTCGCGGCACTTACTCGCTCAATCTTTTCGCTGACGAGCTTGACGGTGCCGCCGACAGAGATCGCATCCGTCAGAAGCCGTGCGTAGCTCAAGCCAACGGTGACGAACCCGGGCGAAAAGAATCTCTGGGACTCATTCTCGGGATCGTCTTCCGTGGTAAGAGGAATGTCGCCGAAATCCAGGGACTTCACACTCAGCCCGACTACACCGAAGCCACCGAAGGAGCCAGCAACAGCACCGTAGTTGACGTTGATGTCAGCAATGTAGTTCATCCTCGAGATCATCCCTTCCGCAGCGAACTTCATCCTCCCCAACCCAGCGGGATTCCAGTAAATAGCGTCGATGCCGAACGTGTTCGCGATATTCGCCCCACTCATTGCCAACCCACGACTTCCGACTGGGATCAAGAGTTCTGTCGCAGAGGCAGTCCCGGTTCTCTTCTGGGCCTCTCCCACATTCAAAACCAGGGCAATCGCCACGCAGAACATGATGCTAAGATAAATTGCCTTCTTCATGGTCTTGTCTCCTTTTTCAAGATTGTGTTCCAAAGAGAGTTTCTGCATGGCCTAATACGTATCAAGAATTTCTTGCTCTTGGATGATTGCCATCTTTAGAACCTTCGTCGTCCCGACATCAGGTAAGTCGATATGGGCTATATACATGCCGCTCGCTACAGGGAAGCCTGACTCGTTCAACAAATCCCAGCGCTGGTATTGAACGTCAGTATCTTTCCTGATCGTTCGGACCAACTGGCCAGCAAGGTTGAAGATGCGAATCGTGGCTCTCGAAGGGAGGTTTGTGAATGTGACAAACCTGTTGAACCGGTTCGTCTCCGCTGCATTGAATGCATAATAGGGATTCGGGAAGACGCCAATCCTCGACGCGTCCAGCTTGGCGAGGTCAGCGTCATACCTGACAGCCGCGGGGGCTGTGAACTCGAAGACGTCTGCCTCCACATTCACGTGATTTGCAAGAATCAAGAACTGATCCTCGCCTGTTCCTCCTGGCGAAAAATTCACCTCTCCTCTCCTGGCTGCCCCGATAAACCACCAAACCGGCATACCAAAATTCAGGATGCTGCGTTGATAGTCCGGGTTTGGTGTCTCTGAGTAGGTCGTGCCGAAGATGAAGAGCCACTCCCGCGGGCTACCGCCCCCGACGTTGTCCTGTAAAGGAGGCGGCCAGTACCGACC
Source organism: Ignavibacteriales bacterium (assembly GCA_037446075.1). Classification (GTDB taxonomy): domain Bacteria; phylum Bacteroidota; class Ignavibacteria; order UBA10030; family JAHEZR01; genus JBBIJH01. Next base: position 2,887 of record JBBIJH010000087.1, on the reverse strand, counting down.
ATCGACTAATCCTCCCTCCACGTTGTTCTCAAGAAATCCAACTGCGAGCCGCCGTGGAGGGTTTGCCTCAACATCCCACGCAGACAGCGGTACGGACTTCTTGAAGTCCTGGTATGCGTAGCCGCTGGCACGATTCACGATATATGGCGCGAACTCAGGCCGTGCCGCGGCGGCCGTGGCCCCCCGCAAGTATCGGTAGGCGTACGACATATTCGGATCTGTGGTCGTCTCTCGGTCCCACCCCGCATACGGGGCGCCAGTGCTGGCATTCGTCTCCGTCCCCGAACTCGCCTGAGCAAACTTCAGAAGGGTATGCCTTAGCTCATTTGGAGGGACTGTTTGTTGTGCAATGATCCCGAAGTAATGCGCCGGTTCATCGTACCCGATGGCGCCCTCAAACCCTTCGAGGCCCAAATCACCACCGCTGAAAGTAATCCGGCGTGTACCGGAGGGTATTTCCCAATCTTTCATCCCCGGAGGGGGCCCAGCCACAGTAATGTATATCCCATCAACAATTGGATAATTAAATTCATCATCCGCATTGCCCGTTGCTATGGGTCCTTGATTGACGGAGCTGTACAGAACCCTGTTCTTCGTCACGTCGTTTAGGTTCCACTGAAGCTCTCCGGTGGCACCTTTGCTGAACGTTATGCTGTACTTATCACCTGTAACCCTCCCCGGATCGACGACCGTGGCTACTATAATCCCATCACTTTGACCTGCCGTATGTTTGACCTCTAGCTGTTGACCATACTTCGAGGAGTAGCGAGTGCCCGGCTTTGCTGACTGGGGCCTTACCGTAAGTACAACGGGGGACGACTCCATAGCAGCCGGTAGGTAACCCGGTACAGTTGCTACTGTGTACGCAGTCACCGCCAAGTAATATTCCTGGTAGTTGTAAATCTTGTCAATATCCCGGATGTAGTCCCGTTTGAAATTGAAGTATCTCCGGATCCCATTGTTTGATCCGAACTGAACCGGCAACCGGAGAATCTGCCCGCTGGCTTGATCAAACTGCTCGTCCAGAACTACCGTCGGGTCTGAAAGGACATCGTACGTAGCAAGCCGCTTAGCCTCCGACAGACGAGCGGATCGGCTCGGAAGCTGGTACACGTTGTACCCTTCGAATCTGAAAGATCCAGGCTGACTTATTGTTTCCTCAATCTCCTTGACTCGCGTGAGGTTGCTGCCCCATTCAAGAACGATCTCTCCGTCAAGCTCGGCTACCTTCACATCGGGCGACTTCGGTGGACGCGGTACCTGGAAGAGAGCGTCATACGTATTCTGCACGAACCGGTCATTGAACTTCATAACGGAGATGCTGGAGAGCCTATCGGCCCCAAGACCAGCAACAACTCCGACTACGATTTCTTGAGTGTCGCCCGGAGCTAGGCTAAAGGGGCCCGTTGTCAGGAGGATACGACGGTCGCCAGGAGCAAAGGAATAGTCGGTACCCAGTCCGTCAATGAATCCGGATCGAGTTACCGGGTCACCCGAGAGAGGAAACTTGCTGACAGGGAAGGGGCCACTTGCATAGGGGATGTCAGCAGTGACAAGCGTGCCGAGTGGTGCAAAGCCACGCATCATCTTCCACCACTGACCGGTATTGCACAGGTAACCTGCCGTCTCGCGGTTGCAAGGATCGCTGTATGGACTGCCGGCTGAAAAGTAGGCGAAAGAAGTCATGCCGAGGTTCTTATAGCCCGGGCGTGGTTTGAGATCGAAAATGCCAACATCGTTCGGCGATCCACGGACGAGTGGACCCTGGAGAAAATCATACCCGGGAGCAGGCGGGGGCAAGTTGAATCTTCTGAAGGTCAGGTCAATCGCATTTGAATTATAGGCGAATCCCATGCTCAACGTGGTATCGCAACCAACAAGATCGTCAGAGAATGACCCAAGGTCAATGTCAGACCATTTCGTCACGAACACGCTGTCGAGATAAAAAGCACCCTTCTGCCCCCCACCGATATCAACACCGCCTTTATTAATGAATTTGATTTTACTGAAGAACAGATTGCCGAGGGCATCCGTACGCTTGTATCCCCAGGAGGTGAACTGAATTTCAAGGCCGGTCGGCTCCGAGCCTTGGAAGGCGAGGCTATTGCCAACATCCAGATCGTTGGCGACGGTCCAGATCACCTGGTCAGCCGGTGAATTGGGGTCGGCTCCAGCGATTCCGGGCTCATCGTACCCTTTCTCAATTAGCTCCTCGGGCGTGGCCCCGGGCGGAGGGGGATCGTATCGGCCGTTACCATTCCTGTCGATATACGGCGCCCCATACTGCACCGGCCATTCCTTCCAATCCTTCTCGTACTGAGCCACGACCGCAGCCATCTGGGCATCGGTGACTTCGGCAATTGCGATCTCGTTGACCTCGGCCGCATCACGCCTGATCTCGTCTTCCGTCATCACGAGATAATCCCGACGAATCCGATAGATCCTGACATCTGCATCGTTGGGGTTCTGAGCGACCGCGCTTGCCCCGAAACCAATCACCCGACCCGGCCTCAGGCCGTAGCCATATCCCTTTCCACCAACGCGCACGGTCTGGGGGGTGGCGGGTTGAGTTTTCGCGGCATCCTTGTAGCATTTCGATCCAAAATAGAAACCATCTGTATAGATCACGTTCCCGGTACCTCGGGGAAAGACCCCCTGGTTATCCCCGGCTGGCGACAAAGCGCCAGGGGCATCATAGCGCATCCAGTTCGTCCAGTTGTTGATGTTAAGCACAGCCCAGCGAGGGGTGCCGGCTGGCCCGTAGAGTGATTCTGCCTTCGGTTTCCCCTTCTCACCCGATTCGCGTGCTTCTGCGGCCAACCACGCCAGCCCAAGCACGAGGAACACCGTCGAGAAAACTTTCAGCGCTTTTCTCATGTCGAGGCTC
>JBBIJH010000086.1:0-10618 GCA_037446075.1 Ignavibacteriales bacterium | reverse complement strand
GAGTGTTTGCAGAGCGCCTGCTTGCGGGGTCCTTCCGACAGGAGGGTTTGGGACTTGCAGAGGCGCGCCAAACACTTCAGGAGATCATTGGTGCACTGGAGAAAGAGGCAGAGCTTGGCGATATTCGTGCCATTGACCGGGCGATGGCAGCAGCGGAACGCGAGGGCAATGAGGAAGAACGGCGGCGGCTTGCTATAGTCAAGCTGGAGCTGCTCCGTAGAAGGCATGGAACCAGCGGGCAATGACCAAGAACAACGATTCCAAGGCTAAGCGTCAGGTTCGCGAAGGTAGGAACGCTTCCTCTGCGGGACCCAATCCCGCAACGGAGAAAAAGTCTGCCGAGACCAAGGCGTCTTCAGGCGGTAAGAGACGTGCGTCCCAGGAGGACGTCCCCCTGCCGCAGCCTGAGGAACGCCGTCGAGGTCGCGGTGCTTCTGGCGGACAGCGGAAGGCAAGTCCCGAGAGGGGTGCTCCCGTGTCAAACGAGGAGGATTTCGAAGACTTTGAAGCTCCTCCAGGGGGGGTCGGGAAGAAGTCCAATGCCGAGGAGAGCAAGCAGAAGCTCATCAGCATGGGCAAGGCCAAGGGGTTTGTGACCTACGACGAGGTCAACGACCACCTGCCGGACGATATCGTTTCCTCGGATCAAATCGACGAGTGGCTTTCTACACTGGGGGACGAAGGCATTGCGGTCGTTGACTCAGCGTCGAGCGTGAGGGTCGAGCCAGCAAAGGGGGCCGCCAAGCTCGAAGAGCTCGATGAGGATTTTGAGGTTAAGAAGGAGGGGGAGGATCAGGAGTTCGAAGAAGAGGAGATCGAGGGCTACTCGAAGACAAACGACCCCGTACGCATGTACCTGAGCAAGATGGGGTCGGTGTCGCTCCTGACCCGCGAAGGAGAGGTGGAGATTGCCAAGCGGATCGAGGAAGGGGAGCGTCGGGTGCTCGAGGTCGTTCTCAATTCGCCAGTGGCGGCGGAGGCGATTTTCTCTCTCGGTGACCAGCTCCGTAAGAGGAAGATCCGCGTGAAGGATGTCATCCGCGACGTTGAAGACGACGATGCGGAGTTCGACGAGGATTGGCATGCGGAGAGGATCGTCAAGCTGATCGAGAAGGCGAAGCGCCTTAAGCGGGAGAACGAGAAACTCCAAGAGAAGCTGGATGGGAAGGGGGGAGTGGCACTCACAAAGCGCAAGCGTCTCCTCGATCAGATTGAAGAGAACAAGGCGCAGATGTTTGATGCGCTCTCCGAGGTGCATCTAAACAAGCGGCAGATCGAGAATATCGTCAACCGTCTCAAGGAGCTTGTGGTTAGGCTTGATCAGGCCGAGGCCGAGATTACCGAGTGCGAGCGCCGTCTCGGGATGCCGGCCAAGGATTTGCGGAGGACACTGCGGGATGTCAAGTCTTCAGCGGGTCGGGCACGAGCCGTGGCCAAGAAGCTGGGGGTAAGACCCGAGGAGCTTGAGCAGTGCGAGGAGATTCAGGGTGTCAATCGATAGATCATTCTGGCAAATGGGATAGTCTCCCGGACATGATCGAGTCCGCAGATCCACGAGACCGTTCGTTCAATGCCAAGGCCAAAGCCTGAATGGGGCACGCTACCGTAGCGGCGAAGGTCAAGGTACCACTCGAAGGGTTGACGCGGGAGATTGTATTCTTCGAGACGGCGAACGAGGGTGTCATAGTCATCCTCTCGCTGACTTCCGCCAATGATTTCCCCGTAGCCTTCTGGGGCCAGGACGTCAAGGGCAAGGGCGAGATCAGGATTCTTCGAGTCTCGCTTCATGTAGAAGGCTTTGATCTTTGCTGGATAGTGATGAACCATCACCGGCCTGTCGAATTGCTCAGAGATCAACGTCTCATCCGAGCCGCCAAAGTCGTTTCCCCACTCAAAGTTCACACCGTTCTTTCTCAGAATCTCGACAGCCTCGTCATAGGTGATTCGAGGGAGCGGTCGCTTCACATTTTCAAGGTATTTCGTGTTTCGCCCCAGAACCTTCAACTCCGCGCTGCGGTTCTTGAGTACGTCCGCGACAACGTACTCGAGCAATTCTTCAGCGAGATCCATGTTATCGTCCAGATCGTTATAAGCTACCTCAGGCTCCACCATCCAGAACTCGGTCAGGTGTCTGCGAGTCTTCGATTTCTCAGCGCGGAAGGTCGGCCCGAAACAATAGACTTTCCCGAATGCCATTGCTGCCGCTTCAGCATACAGCTGGCCGGATTGTGTAAGGTAGGCCTTTCCCAGATCGAAATAATCCGTCTCAAAAAGGGTCGTCGTTCCCTCGCATGCCGCGGGTGTCAGGATCGGTGAATCAACGAGAAGAAAACCATTGGCGGAGAAGAAATTCCGGATCGAGCGTATCAGGTAATCTCGGATGCGCATGATCGCCACCTGTCGGCTCGATCGGAGCCACAGGTGACGCCGGTCCATGAGAAATTCCATGCCGTGCTCTTTCGGAGTGATCGGGTAGTCTCGAGCAAGTTGAAGAATCTGAGCCTCCTTCAACTGAAGCTCAAATCCTCCCGGAGCGCGATCATCCTTGCGAACCGTGCCTTCTACGATGAGCGAAGACTCCTGCGTCAAAGTGTCGTAGGTTTTGAAAAGCTCTTCCGATCCATTGCTTCCAGCGATCACACACTGGATGATTCCCGTCCCGTCGCGCACGAGAAGGAAACGGATCTTGCCGCTCGACCGTTTGTTATAGAGCCAGCCGTGGATCTTAACGTCTTCGCCGACGTGATTGGCAAGATCTTCGATGTAGGTTCTCTTCATAAAGACTGGGTCCTGGACCATAGCACAAGCAAAGGATCCATCAGCAGGATGCCTGGCGACGGTATCCCTTCGCTCCTGCCCCCTATCCCAATTCTCCCTAAGGGCTCGCTGGATCAGAGAAGCTCGATTCAACTAACTGCAGTCTGAATATACAAAACTAAAAGCTCTTCTTCAATAAGGAATCTCAGCGCACAAGGCGATGCTTGGAATTCATCTCATAGGATCCCGCAAACATACTCTTGATATTCTTGATCGTGGAAATCCTTTCGCTCACCATCCTATCTGCCGCGACGTATGTGGGAATCTTCTCTTTCTTTGCAATGTCAAAAACCTTTCTCAAGTTGTAGTAGATTCCTCGTGTCATCCTCCGCGCACGCTCGCGTGAGTAACCTTCCAGCTCTACGTAGACGTTGATCAATCCGCCTGCATTAATGACGTAATCCGGCGCGTAAAGAATCCCGCGCTTCTCAAGTTCGTCACCGTGACGATCTTCTTCGAGTTGATTGTTTGCACCGCCAGCGACGATCGTGCACTTCAATCGCGGAATCGTTCTGTCGTTGATGATCGCTCCCAAAGCGCATGGAGAGAAGATCTCCGCTTCCACATCGTAGATGTCATCCGGACCGACGTCCTTGATCTTGAACTCCTCCCGCACACGCCGCACTTTCTCAGGATCGATGTCCGTGCCGATGACTGTGACGCCTTCCTTCACAAGCTCCCCAACAAGATGGTGTCCTACGTTACCCAATCCCTGAACGGCCACACGCAACCCCCGGAGACTGTCCTTGTTCATCTTCTCCTTCACACAGGCCTTCATTCCCTGAACAACTCCAAAGGCGGTCACGGGTGAGGGGTCACCACCGCCTCCAAGTGCCTGAGAGAGTCCAACGACGAACCTCGTCTCCATGTGCATGAACTCGACATCGTTGACGTCGATCCCGACATCCTCCGCTGTAATAAATCGCCCGCGAAGGCTCTCGACGAAACGGCCGAAGGCCCGGAAGAGAGCTTCGCTCTTGTCCTTCTTTGGATCGCCGATGATGACTGCCTTTCCACCACCGAGATTCAGCCCAGCAGCAGCGGCCTTAAACGTCATACCTCGCGAAAGTCTCAAGACATCTCGAAGTGCCTCTTCTTCTGTCTCATACGGCCACATCCGCGTGCCGCCAAGTGCCGGACCGAGCGTGGTATCATGAATCGCGATGATCGCTCGCAGTCCGACATCTTTGTTGCGGCAGAAGATGACTTGTTCGTGTTCCAGTTCATCCATGATCTCGAAAGTATTCATAATGGTCCTCCGTCCTTATGGAATTAGGGAATAAGCCCTGCGATCTCACACATTGCAGCCACACCGCCCGGATTGAAGGTCTACGGGGCGGAGACACAGGTGGGAAAATTGGCTGGCGAAACAAACCGGAGAAACCGAGTCTGTCTCTCAATCGGATTCTTTAGCGTAATTCGTCTGTTTGGTGGCACCAAGGGTCTTTCCTTCCCTTGCACAGACTTCTCGGCCAAGGCCCTAACAGATTCGAGGCAATTGCTCTCCACTCAGCATATCCACGACACGAGTACCACCGATCCGTGTCTTCATCACCACAAGCCCGGGATGCTCATCCAGAACTTCCCCGATGACCGCCGAATCTCTACCCAACGCATGTTCCCGCATGGCATGGAGAACGTCCTCAGCAACGTCGGATGGTACGAAGGCAAGGAGCTTCCCTTCGTTTGCAACATAGAGGGGATCCAGCCCAAGAATTTCGCAGCAACCCTGAACGTCATCGCGGATCGGTATGTTCTCTTCAACGATTGAAATACCTACCTTCGCCTTCGCAGCAATTTCATTCAGCGCACTGGCCACACCCCCGCGAGTCGGATCTCGCAATACATGGATGTCCTTTGTCACCTCAAAGATCTTCTTGACCAAGCTGTTCAGCGGTGCTGTATCGCTCCGAATTTCTGACTCGAACATCAGGCCCTCGCGGACCGACATGATCGCAACGCCGTGCTCAGCAATGGAACCGCTTAGGATAATCTTGTCCCCGGCTGCCGCGCGCGTAGGCTGAATGTTTACGCCCTCCTCCACCAGGCCGATGCCCGACGTGTTCACAAAAATCTTGTCTCCCTTTCCTCGATCCACGACCTTCGTGTCGCCTGTGACCAGCAAGACGCCAGCACTCTTCGCTCCCTCCTGCATCGAGAGGACGACTCGCCACAGATCTTCCATTGGAAATCCTTCCTCAATGATAAAGGCCGCCGAAAGGTACAGGGCCTGCGCTCCGCACATCGCAAGGTCGTTAATCGTTCCATTTACGGCCAACTCACCAATATTGCCGCCCGGGAAAAAGATCGGGTTAACGACATAGGAGTCCGTGGAGAAGGCCATCCGAACGCCGTCCAACGTAAACATTGCGCCATCATGGAGTTGAGAGAGGAATTCGTTCCGGAACTGGGGCAGGAAAAGCTTCTCGATGAGCTGCTGCGACAGCTTCCCGCCACCGCCGTGAGCAAGCATCACGGTCTTGGAGTCAGTGATCGGGACCGGGCAGGTCAATCCAGCTGCGAGATCTGGCATGGAATTCTCGCTCATGGGACAACATCAAACATTCATCTTTCGATGGAAAAGCTTCCAGGCAAAGCCGTGAACACGATGGAGAACGGCCGTCATCGGCATGAACATGTACGGGCAGTAGCCCGGGACGACTCCGATGCCATAGTCTTGACAAATCTTGAGCGCCTCGCGGCTGATCGCCTTCGGGCCAGAAACACCATAAAGCCACACAAGCGTGACACCCGCCTCGGCACAATCTCGCAGGGCTGATACTGCTCTTTCGCGCGCCGTGATGAGCAACGCACTCGTCACTCGCGGTGTGATCTCCTGTACACGGGCGTAGCAGCGCTTTCCATCGATCTCTTGGGCATTGGGGTTGACAGGAATCACGTCGTAGCCCCGGCGGATAAGTTCTCTGAAGAGCCGTCTGCTAAACTGGTTCGGGTCACGCGACACGCCGACCATCGCAAAGCGTCGAAGCATCAAGAATTCTTTGATGAGGTTGCGGGTTTTCATGCTATTCTCGTTCCCAACCTACCTATCTGATGTTCTTGAATCATCGTTTGGCCCCGCCCCGCTCTCCCCGTCGTGTGTGGATCTGCTGTCGACCCCCATTAAAAAAATAAAACCGGCATGATACAGACCGGTTCTTCGTCGTGAGCCATTTGCAGAAGTTTCTTCACGCGATCGTCGTGGAAGGCTCCGACAACAACCGTTCCGAGATCAAGTGCCGCGGCTTGCAGGTAGACGTTCTGGGCGGCATGTCCAACTTCCATGTGGGTATATTGTTTTCCTCTCGTCCCGTACTTCCACGTCGTCCGCTCATAGACCGCGCTGAAAACCAAGGAAGCCGGAGCCTCCGTGATGAAACCTTGATCAAGCGCTGCTCTGGAAAGCTCTGACCGCTTATCGCCCGCTGCGAGTGTTCTTACCTCGTGCGTGCACGGGTCATACTTGTAGATTCCACTCGGCAGATCGCTCACCTTGCCGACCACTGCATAGACTTCAAGAGGATAGAGGGCTCCGGCTGAGGGGGTCGTCCGATACCCGTCCCCACTCGTGACGCCCTGCGCAGCCCACAAGAGCTGGGAAAGCTCAGGGATGGTCAAAGGCACATCCGAGTATTCGCGCACCGAGCGTCGGCGAAGAAGGGCTTCTTCCACAGTCATCTTGCCTTTTTCGCGCGCCTTCGGAAGTTTGATTTTGTGTTCGACCACGTTCATGAAATCTCTCGATTCAGTGTGTAACTGAGCACGAAGGTGCGGAATGAGCAAGCCAGTGATCACGGGAATCGGATACAGTCGCTTCATAAGAATAGCAAACAAAGTGACCTCGTCCGAACCGACAGGGGATGCATCCATTCTCGCATCTCCGATTATTGACTTCCACCACCAAAGACAAATCCGAGTCCGAAAGACAGCTCCGACCCACTATAGTTTTTTCGTGCAGCAACCGGCATTGAGAAATCTGCCATGAGGTTATACCCGAGGTTTACGCTCAGCTTCCAGGTCCGGCTCAGCAACAAGTCAATCCCACCACTTGGTCTCACTCCAAAGGCGGTCTCCGATCGCCTCTCCTGAACGAGGATGGTACTGCTTGCCTCAAATCCCATGTACGGGCCTGCCGCCAGTGAAAGAAAAGGACGGATGGGAGAGTTCACTTCCGGCTCAGGAACATAATACTTGATGCCAATCAGCATCGGCACTACACTAGAGGAACGCTGTGAAATTCCGGCGGCGCCCACCGTTGAGCTTGCTTCCCCGGACAGGACGCCGATTTCGACCAGCACCGCCATGCCCTCTTTCAACCAGTGAGAGAAAGCCAGACTTCCAATGAACCCGCCCGCCTTTGCTGTAGATTGAATCCCGGACTGTGTGATCTCATTCGCCGCACTTGACTCATGCCAAAGCCCCACGCTGAACCCAAGAGCGGACCTTCCAGCCAGCGAGTAGTGTTGGCCAAGGGCCGAACCACCCGTCAAAACGAAAAAACTAAGCATGACTATGTTGATTGATATTTTTTTCACGGCTCACCTCCCTCATCTCGTTATAGCCGATTCGCGCACCTTCAGACAAGACGCTTATAAGGCAGTTGAAAGCGGCTCGAGTCGGATTCGTCCATAACGGTAGTAAGCAGCACACGCACCCTCGGAAGAAACCATCGTTGCACCCAGAGGGTGTTCTGGTGCGCAACGGGTTCCGAACGCGGGACAGTCGTGCGGCTTCTTGATTCCCTGGAGAATCAATCCACTAAGGCACTCCGAAGATTCTTCCACCACAGTTCCGGCAACGCCGAATCGCTTCTCCGCGTCAAAGCCAGAGTATTTTTCAGTCAACGCTAGGCCGCTCAGTGGAATTTGTCCAATCCCTCTCCACTTTCGGTGCACAATGTGGAATACTTCTCGGATCAGGTCTTGAGCAGGCCGGTTTCCCTCTCGTCTCACCGAGCGGACATATTGATTTTCCCCCACTGCCCGCCCTTCTTCCAGCTGTTTGACACACATATAGATGCCCTGAAGAATATCCAACGGCTCGAAGCCGGTGACGACGATCGGAACCCGGTACTTCCGCGCGAGTGGTTCGTACTCCCAATATCCCATGACCGTACAAACGTGACCAGCGGCTAAGAAGCCCTGCACCAAGTTTCCCGGGGAAGAAAGAATCGCCTCGATCGCTGGAGGTACAAGCACGTGCGAGACGAGGATGGAGAAGTTCTTAATCCCCTGCTCGTACGCTTGATAGACCGCCATCGCATTCGCCGGTGCCGTCGTCTCGAATCCAACTGCAAAGAACACCACCTCCCTCGCCGGGTTGCTCCTTGCAAGTGCAAGAGCATCCAGCGGTGAGTAAACGACGCGAACGTCTCCGCCATTCGCTTTGACCGCCAGAAGATCCTTTTCTGAGCCCGGAACGCGCAGCATGTCGCCAAAAGAACAGAAAATCACTCCTGCCCGTGTAGCGATCTCGATGGCCTTGTCGATCAATTCTACCGGGGTCACGCAAACTGGACAGCCGGGACCGTGGACCAAGGTGATTTCTTTCGGCAACATTTCCTCAATGCCAAATTTCACGATCGCGTGCGTCTGGCCTCCGCAGATTTCCATGATGGTCCATGAACGTGTAGTAATTCGGGCGATAAGCTTCGCGAATCGCTTTGCGGCTCTCGCATCTCGATATTCATTAATGTACTTCATGGACTTGAAGCTCCTAGGTCACCGAGTTCATCCATCTGTCGCAAGTATTCGAAGACTTGCATAGCCTCAGCCTCGTTCAAAACACTGATCGCGAATCCAACGTGGACAATGACGTAGTCCCCCACTCTTACCTCTGGCACGTAACCAAGGTTCACCTCCTTGACGATCCCGCCGAAGCTAACTTTTCCCATCCGGGTAAGCGGGTCATCGCCGCTGATGCTCAAGACTTTTCCGGGGACCGCCAGGCACATGATTCTCTATCCTCCTACGATGTCGATGGCGCAAGAGGTTGGCCCACTAAAGCGCCTTGCTCACTCGGGATCTCTATTTGGGTTCTCCAACTGCCTCGTGCCGCCGCGACGATTTGGCCGAGTGCAATCCCGCCGTCGTTCGGCGGTACGCGCTGGTGCCAGTAAGGACAGAAGCCTTCTTCTTTCAGCCGCTTAATTGTTCGCTCACTCAAATACCTGTTCTGAAAGCATCCGCCGCTGAGGACAACTCTCTGCTGTCCGACGCGACGAGTGACGGCGACAATCGATTCAACGAGCGCATTGTGGAACTTCGCTGACACTTTCGAGATCGGAACAGCGGAATGGATGTCCTCGAGCATCGTCGTCAGCATGGGTTGCCAGTCCACGACCATTTCAGATTTCAAAATGTGAATTTCCGATTCTGCCGTTTGATCTCCCTGCTGTTCTCCTTTCATGCCCCTTTTCTCAATAGGCAACTGGCAATCCGCAATTGAAAATGGATAAGCTTCATCGGTTTCTCTCCCCGCAATTGCAAACTCCAACTCCATAGCCGCCTGGCCCTCAAACTTGAGCGTCTGTCGCAGACCCACCAGAGAAGCCACCGCATCGAATAGGCGACCGATACTAGAGCTGACAGGGGAGTTGACACCATTTTTCAGCATCCGAAGCCAGACCATGATCTCTTCCCTCGTAGAGCCACGCAGAGGATGCAAGCCCTGCAATTGGGGAGGAGTCGGGGGCTTGAGGAGATCCTCGCCAAACATCTCGTACAGAACGCCAATTGCAGACCGCCGAGGTTCCTTGATCGCTTTTTCCCCGCCCGGAAGTCTGAACGTACGCAGATGCGCTACCCTCTCGAATGAATCATTGTCGACGAGAAGGAACTCCCCGCCCCACACCGTCCTATCTGTTCCGTAACCTGTGCCATCCCAGGAAATTCCAAGGACGGGAGGATCAACTTCGTTCTCAGCCATGCAGGCAAGTACATGAGCGTAATGATGCTGCACAGCCGCGAGACTCTGGCCAAGCTTCTGAGCATGGCGGGTAGAAATGTAATCCGGGTGTGAGTCGTGCCCAACTGCCTCCGGCCTAGCATCGTAAAGCCGCCCGAAATCCTGAAGGACCTTCACAAACGCCCTGTAAGCCTGAGACGTATCGAGGTCTCCGATGTGCTGGCTGATAAAGACCTCCCGGCCGATGGAAAGCGCTATCGTGTTTTTCAGATGAGCCCCGACGGCAAGGAAGGATGGGAGTGATTCCTTTAACCGGATCGGAAGAGGCGCATAGCCTCTCGCCCGCCTCAGGATGAGTTCTCGCCCACCTACGATTCGAAGAATCGAATCATCAACGTGCCGGGCAATCGGGCGATTATGCACAAGAAACAGATCCGCAATCCCGTTCAATCGCTCTAAGGCGTCGCACTCATCTGTACAGATAGGCTCGTCGGAAAGGTTGCCGCTCGTTGCTACCACTGGAAACCCCAGCTCCCGCATGAGTAGATGGTGAAGTGGTGTGTACGGCAACATCACACCCAGATAGGGGTTGTTCGGGGCAACCGCCCAAGAAACGCTGGATGTGGGATATGAGATACGAGGTGTGAGATGGGGGGCTTGAATCCGAGAATTTTCAATTGTCGACAGGCGACTTTCATCCACTAATCCCCTATGAAGATCTCTCCTTTGCAACAACACGATCGGTGATTCCGGGGATAGCAGAAGTCGCTCTTCAAGTTCCGATACTGCGCAGTCGAGTTTCACACCTTCAAGTGATGGATACATCAAGGCAAATGGCTTCTCTTCCCGCCGTTTGCGGGAACGGAGTCGTTCGACAGCTTCATCATCTCGAGCA
>JBBIJH010000085.1:0-10652 GCA_037446075.1 Ignavibacteriales bacterium | reverse complement strand
CAAAGGTGAGCCGTCGCTGTCGCGGGTTACGGAAGCCGAAGTTTCTGAGCACCTCTAGGAAGCCATCTCCGTCAGGGAAGGATTCGACGGATCGAGGGAGATACCGGTACGCCTCTCGATGCCGGGAGATTGTTCCGCCTATGATGGGCAGGATCTTCCTGAAATAAAAACTGTAAATCTGCCTGAACGGAGAGTGGCCAGGACTGGAGAATTCGATGATAAGGGCAGCTCCTTCGCGTCTCAAGACACGAAACATCTCGGCAAGCCCACGCTCAAGATTCTCGAAGTTCCTCACGCCGAATGCCACCATGACCGCATCGAAGGAATCATTAGGGAACTCAAGCTGTTCAGCATTCCCGGCTTGAAGTTTTACCACTCCGTTGAGATGCAAGCGCTGAAGCTTCTCATCACCGAGTTTCAACATTTCCTCGGCAATGTCCACCCCGATGATTTCCTGTGGATTCAGTCGCAGTGCTGCAATCGCCAGGTCGCCAGTCCCCGTCCCGATGTCAAGAATCCGTTTTGGCTTCAGCGGCTCCAGCATCGCAATGGCTTTCCTTCTCCAATAGATGTCGATCCCGAAGCTGAGGAGATGATTTAGCAAATCATAGCGATGCGCGATCGCGTTGAACATCGCCTGCACCGAGGCCGTCTTGTTATTCGCCGCCATCTTACTGAATCCTACGGGCCTTCTGCACTTCTTCCACCATTTTTCTGGCGGTCTCTGCAATCACGTCGAATCTTTTCTCACTCACTGCTTTTGCATCGACAAGGCTTGTCCCTGCGCCGACAAAAACTGCACCTGCTCTTATGAACTCAGCGGTGTTTTCCACTGACACTCCACCAGTAGGAGTGAGACGTAGGAACGGCATCGGCCCAAGAAGATCACGAAAGTATTTCGGACCGAGAGCTGTCGCTGGAAAAACCTTGACGACATCTGCACCTGCTTCCCAGGCACTGAGGATCTCTGCTGGAGTGAAAGCGCCGGGAATGATAACCTTGCCGTAATTTTTGGCCGTCTCCAAGACCGATTGCCTAAAGATAGGGCCCACGACAAACTCCGCTCCTGCCTGTATCGCTGCCCGCGCTGTTTCCGCATCGAGTACGGAGCCAACACCGACAATGACCTGTCCCAACATCTTCGAGGCAACGTCTTCAATTACCTTCAGAGCCCCCGGAGTCGTCATCGTCACCTCAATGGATGTTACACCACCATCATAGAGCGCTCTCGACACGTCGAGCAGCTTAGCAGAAGACTTGGCCCGAAGCACAGCAACCACTCCGCAATCAATCATGTTCTTCAGAACTTCCTCGCGATTCATCAGGACTCTCCTGTGGCTAGCGTCGAATCCGGGCTCCCTGCCCTCTCATAGCACCGAGCGTCTCCGCTTCGGTCGCCCAATTGATGTCGCCCGGAAACGTATGGGCCAGAGCGGAGTAGGCCCCTGCAAAATCGACCGCCTCCTGTGGAGATTTCCCTTTGAGGAAGGAGTAGATCAACCCTGCAGAGAAAGCGTCCCCACCGCCGACCCGGTCTACGATCTCAAGATCCTCGTAGACTCGGGAGAGATAGAATCCTTTGCCATCGTACAACAAAGTTCGCCAGTCATTGAGGAGGCCTGTCTTGGCAACACGAAGCGTTGTTCCAACTTTTTCCACTTGCGGGTAAAGCTCCTTTACTCTTCGGGCCACATCTTTGTAGCTTTCTGGATCAAGCTCATTGTATTCTTCGGCGGTGCCCTTTGCTTTTAATCCAAGCGCCTTCTCGAAATCCTCCTCATTGCCAATCAGGACCTTGATAAGGGGTATAAGCTTCCTCGTTGTTGCCTGCGCTCTTTCAGGGCTCCAAAGTCTTGCCCGGTAGTTGAGGTCATAGCTCGTCGTCAGTCCAACGGCCCTCGCCGCTTCGAGAGCTTCGAGCGTTACGGCTGCACAGGAATCCGAAAGCGCTGGCGTGATCCCGCTCACATGAAACCATTTTGCCCCTTCGAAGAGGGGCTTCCAATTCACATCCCCGGGCTTGATGTTCGAGATCGCCGAATGGCCGCGGTCGTACGTCACGGTGCTTGCGCGTGGGCCTACACCAACTTCAAGGTGGTAGAAACCGTTTCTCTCGAGGCCGATCCCATCGAACTTCGTCCAAACGATGTGAGACACGTCCACACCATGCTCGCGCGCTTTGTTTCGAATGAGCCAGCCAGTCCAATTATCGACGAGTCGGGAAACCCAAGCTACTTTGAGACCAAGGTGTGCACACCCGACTGCAACATTAAACTCACCGCCGCCGACATTGATTTCGAGAGTTGTCGCTTGCTCAAGACGTTGATAATGTGGAGATGAGAGACGAACCATAGCCTCGCCGAAACAAATCAGGTCGTACATAAAGAGTTGCTCCTTTTCGAGTCGGAAGAGCTAATTGGATAACTGAATTTACAAAAATATGGGGTGAATGTAAATGGAAATGGACAGCAGACAAAAGAAGAAGCCGACTTCAGATCGGGTTCTTTTCGCTCCACAGGCAGGACTCAAACCGCATCCCGACACTGTCGGGGGAACAGTCGTCAACTGGAAAGGCTGATCTCGCCTCGCAGTAGCTTCCTAATCATCGCCTTGCTTTTCCAACCCTTGATCTTTTTCTCCAGCTGTCTTGCCTCTTCCCGGGATTTGCAACTGTACTTGAACACCAACTCCCAAGGGCGATAGCGCGAGGTGAAACCTTTTTCAATCGTGTTGTGATATCCTAGTCTCCGCTCCGGATCCTCACGCATAATACTCCTTTATTCTCCTTGACCTCAAGATATACAGCCAGTAGCCGATAAACTAAATCCCGACATGGTCGGGATCCGAAGTGCTATACCTTCCGTTTGATTGCTCCACAGGCAGGACTCGAACCTGCAACCCTGCGGTTAACAGCCGCACGCTCTGCCATTGAGCTACTGTGGAGTTACCAGAGTGTGCAACGCAGCGTCTTGAATATATTCGTTTTAACTCGGAAAGTCAAGCCTCGAACCAGATCGCTTTCTTTGAAGTACGTGTCTTTTTGAAAAACTGAGCTTCGCTTCCTTGACTAAGGTGGTGAATTTCTTTATATTCAAGTCGTCCAAGAAGAGGACGGACACACAGCAGGGGTTGGGTGCGTAAGGCGGCCAACTCAATCTTGTCACAAGCTGCAGGTTAAGTACCATGGAAGGAAATTTCTCCAACCGCGTTCAAGATGTCATCCGGCTGAGTCGCGAAGAGGCTCTGCGATTGGGCCATGACTACATTGGCACAGAGCATCTACTGCTCGGAATCATCCGGGAGGGAGAAGGCATTGCAGTAAAGATCCTCCGGAACCTTGGCTGTGATCTCTATAAGCTGAAGAAGACGATTGAGGAAACCGTCCGAACGACCGGTGGAACTCTCACGATCGGGAACATCCCCTTGACAAAGCAAGCGGAGAAAGTTCTCAAGATTACCTACCTCGAAGCGAAGCTCTACAAATCTGACGTCATCGGCACAGAGCATCTTTTGCTCTCTCTCTTGCGCGACGACGACAATATTGCTGCTCAGATCCTTCACCAATTCAACATCCATTATGACCTTGTCCGCAATGAACTGGACAACATCATCAGCGGTAAACCATCCACACCACCCTCTGTCGCGGCCTACGAGCGGAAGCCAGAGAAATCCAAGACACCTGTCCTTGACAACTTCGGCCGAGACCTGACAAGGTTGGCAATGGAGGACAAGCTCGACCCAATCATCGGTCGCGAGAAGGAAATCGAAAGAGTTGCTCAGGTCCTTGCACGGCGAAAGAAGAACAACCCCGTCCTTATCTGCGAGCCCGGCGTTGGTAAGACAGCAATCGCAGAGGGATTAGCTCTGCGAATCGTTCAGAAGAAAGTCTCTCGCGTCCTTCATGACAAGCGTGTCGTTACCCTCGATCTCGCCGCGTTGGTTGCTGGAACGAAGTACCGGGGCCAGTTTGAAGAGCGGATGAAGGCCGTGATGAACGAATTGGAGAAGGCGAAGGACGTCATCCTCTTTATCGACGAGCTCCACACCATCGTTGGAGCAGGGGGTGCATCCGGGTCGCTCGACGCCTCGAACATGTTCAAGCCCGCTCTTTCTCGCGGAGAACTCCAGTGCATCGGAGCAACGACCCTCGACGAGTACCGCCAGTACATTGAAAAGGATGGTGCCCTCGACAGACGTTTTCAAAAGATTATGATCGACCCCACCACGGTCGATGAGACGATCCAAATCCTCCAGAATATCAAACACAAGTATGAAGAGCATCACGGTGTCCGGTACACAGAGAGGGCCATCGAGGCCGCCGTCCGACTAAGTGACCGGTACATAACAGACCGGTACCTCCCCGACAAGGCGATCGATGTGATGGATGAGGCGGGATCGCGCGTCCATCTCGCGAATATCGTCGTCCCGAAAGAAATCCTCCAGCTGGAGGAAGAGATCGAAAAAATCAAGCTCTCGAAGAATCAAGTCGTGAAGAGTCAGAACTTCGAAGAAGCGGCCCGGCTGCGCGATTTGGAGAAGAAGCTTCTCAGCGACCTCGAGATTGCAAAGCGCGAGTGGGAAGTAAAGTCACAGAGCCTAGTTCACACGGTGACGGAGGACCACATCGCGGATGTCGTTTCCATGATGACCGGCATCCCTGTCAACAAGATCGCGCAATCGGAGTCGGAGAAACTCCTTCGAATGGCGGAAGCACTCAAGCAGGAGATCGTCGGGCAAGATGAGGCCATCGAGAAACTTTCCAAGGCGATCCGTCGGACTCGTGCAGGACTGAAGGATCCGAGACGGCCCATCGGGACGTTCATCTTTCTCGGACCGACGGGTGTGGGAAAAACAGAGATGGCAAAAGCCCTTGCTCGCTATCTCTTCGACTCCGAGGAAGCTCTTGTCCGGATTGATATGAGTGAATACATGGAGAAATTCAATGTCTCACGACTTGTCGGTGCGCCCCCAGGGTACGTGGGCTATGAAGAAGGCGGCCAGCTCACGGAAAAGGTGCGGCGAAAACCCTACTCTGTCGTCCTTCTTGATGAGATTGAGAAAGCACACCCGGATGTCTTCAACATCCTCTTGCAGGTATTTGACGATGGTATCCTCACGGACAGTCTCGGCCGCAGGGTAGACTTCAAGAACACGATTATGATCATGACTTCGAATATCGGCACACGAGACATCAAGACCACGGGCGGATTCGGATTTGGTATCAACACGCCGAAAGACCGATACGAAAGCATGAAGAGTACGATTGAGGATGCAGTGAAGCGGGTGTTCAACCCCGAATTCCTGAATCGCATCGACGATACGATTATCTTTCATCCGCTTGAGCGTGAACACATCATGAAGATTATCGATATCCAAATGAGAGATCTCCTCAAGCGGATGCATTCAATGAATATCACCGTCGAGCTTACGAAGAGCGCTAAAGAATTCCTCGTTGAAAAAGGTTTTGACCCAACCTTCGGCGCACGTCCGTTACGCCGGGCCCTTCAGAAATATGTCGAAGATCCCCTCGCCGAGGAAATTCTCAAGCGAAAGTTTGGAGATGGGAGTCGGGTGAAAGTGACCTTCGATAAGAAGAAGGAACAGCTGCGCTTCACCGAGGCAGTAAAGCGGAAGGGAAGCATGGACGTCGTAGGTGAACAAGAGGAAAAGAAGGCTGACGTCACCTAGAGTTCAGGCAAGACTACCAGAAATCGTGCCTCCGACGACTCTTGGGATGCTTGCATCAAATTCCTCACCGAGCTTCAAGAGATCATTTCCACCCTGACCTTCCCTCTCTGATCGTCCAGCCTGGTAGTGTCCGGCCAGCACACCGGGGCAAATGTTCCCATCCACGATGGTCGAATACACTGCAACCGATGTGCTACAACAGCTGGGAATCCGGGCACAGCTCGCCGGGGAAAGAACCGCGCAAGCCGATGCCTCCAGAACAACCCAAGTCCATGCAAGCAATGAATAAAGAACAGAAGGAAGACTTGCAGAAGAGCATTGGAGAGACTGAGCAAGCCATGAGGGAGTTGCCTGCCGGCCAACAAGCCGCCATGGATGAAGTGGTCAAGATCCTGAAGCAACAGCTAAAAGCAATTGACGACCTGAGCAACGCAACGTTTAGCAGAGAAATAATTGATGAGGGAGGAAAGAAGATCTTCAGGAACCCTGACTACGAACGGAAGCCACCAAACTGGAAGCTATGTTACCGGGCTGGGAGGGAGACTATCGAGGCTGCATGGGGATGCACGAAACAATGGCTCGAGGAATTGAACAAGACAAAATGAAAGCGTACGATCCAATAGCGCAGCTCATCAAAGAGCATGAGATCGCTCTTCAAAAACTTCAGCTGTTGAACCGAACTACCGATCAACTGATCCGGGAGGGATTTTCGGAGGAACGATTCCAGAAGATTCTTTCCTCTGCAAAGTATATCAAGGAAGAGGTAAGCATCCACAATCGATCTGAAGAGGAGGCTCTTTTCCCGGCTCTGGAACGGCACGTTGAGGGACCGACGAAAACTCTCCGTCAAGATCACAAAGAATTAGAAGAGGCGAACAAGGAGTTTGAAGGAAGCATCGAAAGGGTAAGGAACAATCCATACGATCGGGGAGCCATTACTGCTCTCGTTTCGGCAGCGAAGGCTGTAGTTCGGATTTTCGTGAACCACATACACAAGGAGAACGATATCCTTTTCCCGTTTGCCCGAAAGTTCCTCAGCAAGGAGGAACTCCGCTCCATCGCCCGACGGATTGCCCACGCTGGATAATAGCGAGGTTTGCGCAAGAGCCGCCGCTGCAAATCCTTTTTCGCTCCTACCTATCGCGAAATTTCAAAGCTGCAGAATTTATGCAGTAGCGCAGGCCTGTCGGGGCGGGGCCGTCGTCAAAGACGTGACCGAGATGGGCACCACATCTGCTGCAGAGTACTTCTGTCCTCACCATGAAGAGGCTGCGGTCGATTTCCGTCCGAATGTTCTCCTCTGCGATGGGTGTCCAGAAGCTTGGCCATCCAGTTCCTGAATCAAACTTTGTGTCAGAGCTAAAGAGATCCTTCCCGCAGCCGACACACTCGTAGACTCCTTTGTCGTGTGTATTCCAGTACTCCCCGGTGAAGGCTCGCTCCGTCCCTTTTTCGCGAGTCACGTGATACTGGATCGGAGTGAGTTGTTTCCTCCACTCCTCATCCGATTTGGTAACCTTTTCTGCCATGATGAATCCGTTCTTCTTTCTGGAGTACACTTTGATTCTCTTGTCATCGTTGGTAGCCACTCCTCGCTTTGCTTTTTCCTTCTGCTCTCGGCCTGTTATACTTTGTCTGCCACAAGGGATAATAGATAAAATGAGCAACAACTCGATTAAGAAATGAAACCGCATGAGAATGAAGTCCTCTTACTTGAGTTTCAACTTCTCGAGCTTCGGCTTGATCACGACAACACAGTATGGCGCACCCGGATTGTTTCGATAGTAGTCCTGATGGTAATTCTCTGCCTGATAGAACTCCGTCAACGGCTGGATCTGTGTGACGATGGGGTCGCGAAAACTTTTCTGTGCCTCGACTCTTGATTTCTCTGCTGCTGCCTTTTGCTTCTCGTTGTGATAGAAAATCACAGAGCGATACTGATTTCCGACGTCCGCTCCCTGTCGGTTCAGCGTCGTTGGATCGTGAGCCTTCCAGAACATTTCCAACAGCTGTTCATAACGGATCTTCGAGGGATCATATGTGATTTGAGCTACTTCCGCATGACCTGTCCTTCCAGTGCAAACTTCCTCGTAAGTCGGATTGGGTTTCGTGCCGCCAGCGTAGCCAGCAACGACAGAGTGGACACCGTCCAATCGCTCAAACACGGCCTCCACACACCAGAAACAGCCTGCACCGAAAGTGGCCTTTTCCAATTGAGACATGTTCATTCCCTTTTTCTGAGGAGAAATGAGAAGAAAAAATATCAAACCGGCAACCTTGCACAGCATGGAAAAACTCGGGTTCTTTTTTTGTGACCGTCAACCTTTCGAACAACAAACCAAGCGGGAAAGTTCTAGAGGCTTGGATAGAAGATCTTTGTTTGCCCTCCAGGCTGCAAAGCCCACTTTGGCAGACTGCGGGCAGGAAAGGCACCAAGAAAAATATTGATTTGCTCTTCCTCTCTGGATTCTTTGTGTCTTCGTGGCCGTAGCCTTCGGCCAGGTCACTAAAGCAGGACGGAAAGTTCGGGTTCGGTGAGAGCGGCAAGGAGAAGTGCTGCTCAACCGAGCAGAGAGTACTGGTCAACCCTTCTGTCTCGCAGGAGATCGTTGAGGTCGTTGATTCGCTTATCGGAAGCCTGACGAAGATCGATCTCGGCAAAGGCAAGCCCTACTTCATCATTTCCAAGGCGAGCGAGGATTTCCCCTCGAGGAGAGAGGATCTCACTGTTGCCGATGAAGGAAAGGCCAAGCCCGCCACGATTTTCTTTTCCAATCCGGTTCGCAGTGGCTGCAAAGACACGGTTTTCCAAACAGCGAGTGACCATTGCGTCGGGGCAATAAGGCAAGACGAGGTTAGAAGGGTGCGCAATCAGTTGCGCTCCCGCCAGCGCAAGTGTCCGTGCTGCCTCCGGATAGATCCAATCAAAGCAAATCATGATTCCGATCCTACCGAACGGGAGATCGAAAACGGGATAGCCTAAATTCCCCGGGGTAAACATGAGGGTCTCGCGATCGTAGAGGTGAACCTTTCGGTAGATCCCGACGAAACCCGGTGGCCCTACCAGTGCAGCAGAGTTATAGATTCTGTCAGATTGCTCAGCGAAGCCGTACACAACATAGCAAACCCGCCTCTTCGCAAAACCACTGATCACGGTGAAGGTCCGACCTTGAGCCTCCTCGGCGAATCGGCTGAGTTCCTCCGCGTCGAGGAAATTGTAGCCGGTGGCGAATAGTTCGGGCAGCACGTAAAGGTCGGCATGGGTACTCTCCATGAGTGCCAGCGCATCCGTTAGATTTGACTCGACTTCTCCAAAGACCGGATTCGTTTGGACTACCGCGAGGCGCATAGTCTCCTCCCCAGAGTTCCCTCGTTAAACAATTCCGCCGGAAGAAATTCAGACGTACAGGGCACTGCTGAATTCACGGCGATATTCCTTCGTAATCTCATGCTCTTCGCCGAGCAACTTGAAGATGGCTATGCACGCCTTTCGGGACCCATCGTCGTCGTAGTAGCGATCTGTGCGGATCACAGTGATAAAGGACTGAAGCGCTCTCTCAAAGTCTCTCGCTAGAAGCGCTCGGATTGCCTCGCGATATGTCTCACGAACATCGCTTGCGGGCAAAGCATCTGGCTCCAAGTGAAGAGATGCAAGCCTTGCTACAGTACGGATAGCCTCGATCATTTCTGAATGACGTGGCTCATCGATATTCTCGACCAGCCGTGCTGCCTGTTGAGGTTCCCTGAAAAGAATTGTTCGTGCAAGAAGGATTCTTCCTTCAACATTTTGAGGATCTGAGTTGAGGATGTTCTCCAAGATTTTCTGGGCACGGTCATTTTCGCCCCGCACAAGAAGTTGTTCCGCCTGGGCTAACTGCTTCTGATACCTGCCCGGTACGAATTTTTTCAGCCACTGCCGAACCATCGCCTCGGGCAGCGCTCCAACAAACTCGCCCGCAACCTTGCCATCGACGAAGAGCTTCACATTGGGAATGCTACGGATCCCGTATTCCATGGCAACCTCCGGATGTTCCTCGGTATTTACCTTCGCAAGCTGCCACTGGCCATTCGCTTCCTGAGCAAGTCGCTCAAGGATCGGGCCGAGAATTCGACACGGTCCACACCACTCAGCCCAGAAGTCGACGAGAACGGGGGTCTCGTAACTCCTGTCCAGAACTTCTTTCTTAAAATCTCTTACGTCGAGACCCATCGGAATATCCTACTGCTGTTTGAGGCGAATGCTGACACACTCAGAGCAGTTCAAAGCAAATCTACGTAAGGATGTCGGAAATAGAAAAGGCCCGCTCGATGGAGCACGAGGCTCTCAGCAAACTCTTCGGTGAACTGCAACTGGAATCCATACAATCCCGATCAGAATCCATATCCAATGCTGACCAAGAAATGGCTGTTGAAATCGTCGAACCCCTTCTGAGGGAAGAACCTGCTGGCTGGGGTTGGTTCCGAACTGAAAGCAGTGGAATACATAGCCGTACGGAAGGAGAAATCGGCCGAGACTTTCCCTGAAATCCACTTGTGACCCGCTTGAAATCCCAAAGCGAACAGACGCTTCATGTCGGAGCCATAGATTCTCTCGTAGGCGCCGAGCCAACTGTACCCGATACCCTCTACGAAGGGACCAATGTGCCAGCTGCTACCCGACCCCGAGAGATAGTAGCGATACTCTACGGAGGCTCCACCTCCCGCTGACCGAAATCCACTCATGCTTGCACTGATGAGAGGATCCCGAAACCAGAAGACTCTGGCTACAAGACTTCGTGTCGGAGCGAGAGGGTATTCGTACTGAAGAGCAACTCCGACAGGCTCCCAGGGGACCAAGTTATTCAGCCAGAGGATTGGTTGGAAGGAGACTATTCGTTGCGCGACGAAAGCCTCCTGGGAAAGAACGGTCCCACCGAGAGGTAGTGCCACCATCAGAGTTGCCGCGAAAAGAGAACGTTTCATAG
>JBBIJH010000084.1:3236-10663 GCA_037446075.1 Ignavibacteriales bacterium | reverse complement strand
GCGTTTGTCGGGACGGCGAGAAGACTCAAGGAACACGACCCGACCATTCGGTGTATCTCGTTCGAACCTGATTCTCCACTACACGGAATCGAGGGGTTAAAGCACATGGCCACGGCGATCGTACCCGGAATTTATGATCCGCACCTCGCAGATGAGAACCTCAAAGTTTCTACTGAAGAAGCATACGAGATGGCCAAGGCTCTTGCACGCGAAGAGGGATTGTTCGTGGGAGTGTCCTCCGGCGCAGCGATGGCCGTGAGTCTCAGGATTGCACGGGAGATTCGTGATGGCGTTATTGTGACAATCTTTCCTGATGGTGGGGACAAATATCTTAGCGAACGCTTCTGGGATTAGGGATGAAAATACCGCGGGCACTTCTGGAAAAAATCAACTCGCACGCGAGACAAGCATATCCTGAGGAATGCTGCGGTATTCTTCTGGGCAGGATTGAGGACAGTCAGAAAGTCGTCATGGATGTCGTTGAGTTTGAGAATGCCCAGCAGGACAACAAAGAGAGACGTTATTTGATCACGGCCGAAGAATATGTGCATGCGGACAAGGTTGCTCAAGCTCGGGCCTTAGAAGTCCTTGGCTTTTATCATTCCCATCCTGATCACCCAGCGAGGCCATCGCAGTACGATCAAGAGAATGCTTGGACATGGTTTTCTTATTTGATCACGAGTGTGGAAAAAGGAGAACCTACGGAGAGCACCTGCTGGGTGCTAAGGGAGGACCGGTCTGCTTTTGACGAAGAAAAACTTATCATGGCGGACGAATCGGGATGAAGTACAGAAACGTGGGCAAGGCAGGGCTAAAGATCTCGGAGATCGGATTCGGTGCATGGGCCATCGGAGGAAATAGATTCGGGAACAACTACGGTGCAGCGGATGACGAGGTTTCATTGAAAACAGTGCAACGGGCTCTCGAGCTTGGATCCAATTTCTTTGATACGGCTGGCGTCTGCGGACACGGCTACAGCGAAGAATGTTGGTATCAATCACACGTAAGCCGCTGGGGAATAGATTCTTGGCGAGCAAGGACTCAAAGACTCGGTGTCCGAAGAGGGAAAAATTCGAGACTCTTGGCCTCGAAGGTTCGTTGAAGCGCGGACTGACCTCGAAGCGGCCTTCAAGGAGTTTCCGTTTGGAAACATTCGCACGCTGATGCAAGCTCTCCTTCAATTCGTACCCAGTGGGGAGGCCATTTTGATGGTGATCCCCGGAGGGAAAACTGGATTACAATTGGAGGAGAATCTCTCGGCCTCGGCCAGTGAAGCTCTCAAGCGAGAGCGAAATTGACAAGTTAATTCGTGGAGAGGAGCGATACCGTGGAAGATAAGGACAACGTTGAGAAGGCGATTGAATTTTTCCAGAGAGCGTACGAGCTGCAAATGAGTGGATTCCTTCAGGAAGCGATCAAGAATTACAAGGCCTCCATCGAATCCTATCCTACTGCAGAGGCGCACACCTTCCTCGGCTGGACGTACAGTTTCATGGGACTTTATCAGCAAGCGATCGATGAGTGCAAGAAGGCAATCGAGATCGATCCGGATTTTGGCAATCCGTACAATGACATCGGCGCCTACCTGATCGAGATGGAGCACTTTGAAGAAGCCATCCCATGGCTAGAGCAAGCGAAAGAAGCAAAGCGGTATGAGGCTCGTCATTATCCCTATCACAATCTCGGCAGGGTATACGAGAGACTCGGCGAATGGCAGAAAGCGATGGAAGAGTATCGCGGGGCCTTGAGAGTTTATCCGGAATACGAAGCTGCAAAACAGAGTTTGATAAGACTTCAAGCAATGATGAACTAATCCAATCTCTGTCTACGCAACGCAGCGGGGCCGCAACCGAGAATAGGACGTTGAAACAACCTGATCGCGCGAATGAACGCTGATGAAAAAGACAAAACTGCTCCATTCAGATATAACAGAGGACATTATTAAAGCTTTCTTCCTTGTGTACAATTCTCTTGGAAACCGTGCATGAAAATCCAATGGTTCATGTACTGAAGAATATGAATCATTCGGGAGCGCAAGAACATCCAATCATAGTTTGGTTTGACGGGAGAGCGGTTGCGGAGTACCTTATTGACGAGAGCGTTTTTATTGAGTCAAAGGAGTAGAGGTGATTTCGATAGAGCATGAGGCTCAGCTTTTGAAATATCTTCGGGCAACTCAGATCGAAGTTGGTTTCCTCCTGAAACTTTCAAGGATACCCTGAATTCAAGTGAAGAGCACTTCCCAACTCCGTCAAAGAATCCGCGTTCATCAAATAAACCTGCTCTTTCGGCGCTCTATTCAAGCGAGTTCTTATTAAGTCTTTAATTTTCTGTGAACAGATTTTACTCTCAAGGTACTGACGAGGAGGCAAAATGGCTGAGTACAAGAAGGTCGCATCGACAGGAGAGATTCCCGCTGGCACAGCGAAGCTCATCGAGGTCGCTGGAAAGCGAATCGCCCTGTTTAACCTCGGGGGCAGCTTCTACGCAATCGACGATGCGTGCCCCCACAAAGGGGGTCCGCTCTCCGATGGCCCCATCGAGGGTGAGTCCGTCACATGTCCCTGGCACGGCTCAGTTTTCAACATCAAAACCGGGGCGGTGCAGACGCCGCCGGCGCGAACGGGAGTTACCAGTTACGGTGTGAGAGTTCAGGGAACAGATATCGAAGTGGAAGTTTAGGGAGAAATCCTAGAATCTGAATACTGATTCCTACATCACAAATCTCTGATCATTTGCCTGAGGCTTATGTCCACGAAAATCTTGATCCCGACACCGTTGCGACAATATACCGGTAAAGCAGACGCCGTTGAGGTCGAAGGCTCAACGGTGGATGAGCTGCTCCGAAATCTGACAGAGCGTTATTCCGCGCTCAAGAAACATCTCTACACCGAAGATGGTAAACTCAGGAGCTTTGTGAATATTTATGTAAATGACGAGGACATCCGTTATCTGGATCATGGGAAAACAAAGGTGAGAGAGAACGATGTCGTAAGTATCATCCCCTCGATTGCAGGAGGAGGACAGGAGATGTGAACGATGGTGAATCTGAAAAGGGCTGAAGCTCATCTATCGAATGAGGAGATCCGGCGCTACAGCCGACACTTGATTATGCCCGAGGTCGGATTGGAGGGGCAGAAGAAACTTAAGAGCGCAAGCGTGCTTCTCATAGGCGCGGGAGGCCTTGGCTCTCCGCTTGGTATGTATCTTGCCGCGGCTGGAGTGGGGAGAATCGGCCTCGTCGATTTTGATGTGGTGGAATACTCCAACCTGCAGCGACAGGTCGTCTACTCGACTCAAGACATCGGAAGACCAAAGCTCGAAGCGGCACGGGAGCGGCTCGTTGGCATTAACCCGAATGTTACAGTCGAGACGCACCAAACCCACCTGAATTCTGAGAACGCACTGGAGATTCTCAAAGAGTACGATGTGATCATCGACGGCACGGATAACTTCCCCACTCGATATCTCGTTAACGACGCCTCTGTTCTTCTTGGTAAGCCCAATGTTTATGGGAGTATTTTCAGATTCGAGGGGCAGGCGTCCGTTTTCTATGCCAAGGAAGGCCCGTGCTACCGGTGCCTTTACCCTGAGCCTCCACCTCCGGGCCTTGTACCAAGCTGCGCCGAAGGAGGCGTGTTGGGGGTCCTTCCGGGGATTATCGGCACCATCCAGGCGATGGAAGCAATCAAGCTGATCATTGGACAGGGAGACCTACTGATTGGCCGGCTGTTGCTCTTCGATGCTTTGAGGATGAAATTCCGCGAGCTGAGACTCCGAAAGAATCCTTTCTGTCCTATCTGTGGTGCCCATCCAACGATTCATCAGCTCATCGATTACGAGGCCTTCTGTGGACTTGCTCCACGACCCGAAGATCGTGGTCGAGTCACGGAGTGGGAGATCACTGTTCAGGAATTGAAGACGAAACTCGACCGCCACGATGATATTTTTGTGCTTGACGTGCGAGAGCCACATGAGTACGAAATCTGCAACCTCGGGGGTTATCTGATCCCGCTCGGAGAGATTCCAAGCCGCATGCATGAACTGGACTCGTCGAAGGAGATTGTGGTGCATTGTCACACAGGACGGAGGAGTCAGCGCGCCCTCGAACTCTTGCGAGAGGCGGGGTTCAAGAAGATCAAAAACCTCGTGGGCGGTATCGCTGCTTGGGCTTCGGAAATTGATCCCGAGATGCCCCGTTATTAGAGATTCAGCCACGCTCCCGGGGAAGGAGGAACGATATTGGTAGCCTGAGCGATTGAACTTCTCCCGCCACTCAGGCTCTCTTGGAAAGCGGCGAGCCGCACCGACTAGCGTGGGCAGCTCAAGATCATAACAAACCTACTTCCTTTATTCATCCTCATCATAAACAGGGAGGGAATGAATCATGGAGACCATGGGTTATGCAATACCGGATGTGCTCGTGACAACTGACTGGGTTGCGCAGCATGTCAATGACCCCAACATTCGGCTGATAGAAGTCGATGTCGACACAACTCAGTACGAGCAGGGACACGTTAGGGGGGCCATTGGTTGGAACTGGCAAACGCAGCTTCAGGATCCAGTGAGAAGGGATATCGTCTCGAAGGAGCAGATGGAGAGCTATCTCTCTTCCGCCGGTGTCACTCCTGCGACGACGATTGTCTTGTATGGAGATAATAACAACTGGTTTGCTGCGTATGCCTTTTGGTTGCTCAACTACTACGGCCACATGAACACCAGGCTCATGAACGGTGGTCGGAAGAAATGGGTAGCCGAGAATCGCGAGCTTGTGACAGAGGTTCCGTCATATCCGCCAACCACGTATAGGATCCAGAACATCAACCCACACCTTCGCGCGACGCGGGATTTTGTTTCAGATATCTTAGGGAAAAAGACCTACGCTCTTCTTGACGTGAGGTCTGTGGATGAGTACACAGGAAAGATCATTGCTCCTCCAGGGATGACGGAAACAGCACAGCGCGCAGGACACATTCCCGGTGCACAGAACATCCCTTGGTCGCAGGCAGTCAATGACGATGGGACGTTTAAGGGGTATACTGACTTGAAGGCTCTATACGAGGGGAAAGGAATCACGCCCGACAAGGAGGAAGTCGTCGCATATTGCCGCATTGGTGAGCGGTCTTCGCATAGCTGGTTCGTGCTCAAGTACTTGCTTGGCTACCCGAAGGTACGGAACTACGACGGCTCGTGGACAGAGTGGGGGAATCTAATTAACGCACCGATTGAGAAGAATGTTTAGTGGGGAGAACTGTGTGAAGACGACAGCACCCGACCTCAGGCCGGGTGCTGTTTTCGTTCTTTGAGGCTCTTCACGATTCCAGCGATTGCAAGCAATGCAAACAGCAGATAGGAGTACAAGGGACGCCGAGGCGGAAAGAAAGACAAGTATAAAGCGATGACAAGGATTCCCGCGAACTGCTTGATTACGAAGTGCCTTTCTCTCCATCTCTTGACAACCAAACTCAGAGGCCAGATGGCAACTGCGATTATGATTGGAAGAATCAGGTCCATTATTTGCTCCTTTCGCAGGTTTTAATAATCGAGCATCTGCTTTGTGGCCGCCGTACGAAGCCGTGCGAGAGAGACTGCCGCCCAACAGGTGTCGAGGTGTATCGTTGAGAGAACTGGACCGTATATCGGCGTGGACAGGTCCCTTGTGTGAACCTCGCAAACGCGCCAATTGAAAAAAATGTGTAAAGACGGTGCTCCTTCCTGAGCTGTAGCCCCCGGTGGACCCGGGGCTTTTTCCATTCTTCACACCCGTCTCTTTTGGATCTCCGCATCTAACATTTTCCTTATCTTGTTTATGTTGTCTCCCATCCGCCCGATAAACCATAGCACCAAGAAATTAGCAATGAGTAGTATTGTCCAAAACATGAACACCAGAGTGGTGTGCTTCGCGATGAACTCGGGCTCAAACATTGCAACTCCCTCCTCTCTAAATGATACTTGGCGTTGGTTCTCCTATGCTGGGTCTACACGTCACAACGGTTCGATCCCGGCGCTATGAAGTAACGGTATTTCTTACGACGCTCAATCCTTCCTTTTGTTCTCTTCCACGCCCTCCATCCACCGGCCATCGAAAAGACATTCTTGTAGCCCATTTTGCGGAGGTTGTCAGCCGCCAGAGCGGATCGGTACCCTCCACCGCAATAGAGCACAATCTGTTTGGTCTTGTCGGGAATAGCTTTTTCGATGTCGCGTTCAATAATCCCTTTGCTCAGATGAATTGCTCCCGCTATGTGGCCATCGTCCCACTCATGTTCTTCGCGGGTGTCAATAAGAATGAAGTCGGAGTTTCGCTTGAAGAGTTCTTTTACTTGAGCGACTGAGATCTCCTTAGTCCGCTTCTTTGCATCAGACACTAATCTAAGAAACCCAGGGGAGTGTCTCATAGAAAGTTGATCAGTTTCCTCATGTGCTAGATGAACCTGTCTCTCAACTACGTCACACTCTCTCAAACCGCGCCTGGAAAAACCGCAGGTATTTGGGTTCATACACCATTTTCAATCCTCGAATCTTTTCTCGCTTCTCCCAGAGTTCTTGAATCGACTCCACCGTCACGTCGCAGTGAGCTTGTGTGTACACTCGCCGTGGGAACGTGAGCCTCACAAGCTCGAGCTTCGGATAATAGTGATCGCCCGTTTCCTTGTTTCTCCCTGCGGAAACAATTCCTCTCTCCATCGTTCTGACGCCTGAGTCGACGTAAATCTCTGCGGCGAGTGCTTGAGCTGGAAACTGGATCTGAGGGATGTGAGGCAGGAACCGCTTTGCGTCAAGAAAGATTGCATGTCCGCCGACCGGAAGGACGATAGGAATTCCAGCATTGCAAAGCTTTTTCCCAACATATTCCACTTGCCCGACGCGGGCTTTGATGTGATCTTCCTGCACAGCTTCTTCGATACCACGCGCCATCGCCTCCATATCTCGGCCGGCGAGTCCTCCATACGTGTGAAGCCCCTCGTACACAACCACGAGATTGCTGGCCTCATCAAAAATATCTTTTTCATTCAGTGCCAAGAATCCTCCGATGTTCACGAGCAGATCTTTCTTCCCACTCATCGTGCATCCATCCGAATAAGAACAAAACTCATAGAGAATCTCTGCTACGGATTTCTTCTCGTATCCTTTCTCACGCACCTTAATGAAATATGCATTCTCGATGGCGCGGGTGGCATCCAGAATTATTCGGATCCCATGCTTGCTCGTTAGCTCCCGCACCTGCCTCATGTTCTCCATCGAGATTGGTTGGCCGCCCGCCATGTTTACCGTTGCAGCAACACTGACATATGGGATTTTCGCCGCACCCACTTTCCTTATGAGATCCTCCAGTTTTCCAAGATCAACATTTCCTTTGAACGGATGGGTGTTCGCGGGATCGTGTGCCTCATCAATGATGACATCGACAAATGTTCCTCCAGCTA
>JBBIJH010000084.1:0-3198 GCA_037446075.1 Ignavibacteriales bacterium | reverse complement strand
GAACGTAATCTCCAGGCTTGATGAGGATTTTGGAGATGATATGCTCCGCGCCTCGACCTTGATGCGTGGGAACAACGTATTTGTATCCATAATATTTCTGTACATTCTCTTCAAGGTGATAGAAATTCTTACTGCCAGCGTAGGCCTCATCTCCCAGCATCATCCCTGCCCATTGATAATCACTCATCGCAGAGGTGCCGCTATCTGTGAGCAGGTCGATATAAACGTCCTCGGACTTCAGCAGAAATGTATTGTACCCAGCCTCCCGGATTTTTTCCTCGCGATATTCATATGTGGTCATCTTCAGCGGTTCGATCATTTTTACTTTGAACGGCTCCGCCCATGAGCGACGTTTCGTTTCAGCCATCTATGGTTCTCCTTTCTGAGTTCTTCTGATTGTGCTGAATATACTTTTTTTTCGGTGTAACTTCAACGAATCGCTTCTCGCTCATTGACTTTGCCCGACTTCCTTCCTACATTTACCTCGTGTCACAGTTTTCAATAAGGAGGAGAACATGGGAACTCTCAATCGACGAGATTTTCTGAAGGCCGCAGCTCTCTCGAGCGCCAGCGTCTTCACCGCACGCCTCGGCCCAGTCGATGCACTTGGCAGACCCAAGCAGAGGCTGACCGGCAAACCCGTCGCGATTTCCAGCGGAAATGGCACGAGAGCACTTGAGAAGGCCATGGAGATGATGAAGCAAGGGGCTGATGCTCTGGACGCCGCAATTGCGGGTGTGAACATCGTAGAGGAAGACCCGAACGATACCAGTGTCGGCTTCGGTGGCCTGCCGAATGAAGAGGGGGTGGTGGAACTCGATGCAGCCGTAATGCATGGGCCGAGTTACCGCGGGGGCGCTGTTGCTTCACTTCGGAACATCAAGACGCCTTCGAAGGTTGCCAGGCTCGTGATGGAGCGAACCGACCATGTTCTTCTCGTCGGTCAAGGCGCTCTGAAGTTCGCGAAGGCTCATGGGTTCGTCGAGGAGAATCTCTTAACCGACCGAGCGCGTGAAGCATGGCTCAAATGGAAAGAAAATCTGAGTAAAGAAGACGACTGGCTTCCACCCCATACGATCGAGGATAAAGAAATTGGAGACCTGATGAGAAATTTCCGTCGGCACCACGGTACAATCCACTGCAGCGCCCTCGATCTGAATGGAAATCTCTCTTGTGTGACCACGACGAGTGGTCTGGCGTTTAAGATTCCGGGTCGCGTTGGGGATTCTCCGATCATCGGAGCGGGACTCTATTGCGATAATGACGTTGGCTCCGCTGGTTCGACAGGTCGTGGTGAGGCAAACCTCCTTAACTGCAGTTCCGTGATGATCGTCGAGTGGATGCGAGAGGGGAAATCTCCCGAAGAAGCTTGCTTGCTTGCGTGCAAGCGAATCAACGAGCGATGCCGAGAGAAACGGCTTCAAGATGACGAAGGAAGATTCAAACACAACGTCGTCTTCTACGCGATCAACAAACACGGTGAAACAGGTTCCGCATCGATCTGGAGCGGAGCCAAGTATCTCGTTCACGACGGGACTGCGGGGAAACGTCTCGACTGTGCTTACCTTTTCAAGCGGGCAGCGAGCGAGTAAACCGCGATGGCGGTGCTCGAATTGAATCGTTCCAGGCCTTTCGTCGGCTTGATTCTCCTCGGCAGTTTCGTTAGTTTTGATTAAGCCCTGTGTGACGATAAAGGATCACTCTATCGGGAAGAAAGTCCAGCACGCTGGCCTCAAGAGTATTCTAGACGATGGTTTGTTCGTACCTGAAGACGTCCTTGCAACTGGCATACTGGGGAAAGAACTCTTGCACTTGCTAACGACAGGGGAAGCCTCGAGCATTTGAATTCTTCCAATGATTGCTCCATCCGTCGTGAAAAAGCTGAAAGAGATTGTAGGGTCGGCGAACTATCTCGACTCTCAGGAAGATCGTATCGCCTATTCCTACGACGGGACGCCGCTCTTGCGTCAGCCCCCAACCGCAGTGGTCGTACCGCAGTCGGTTGATCATATTTCTGCAGTCCTCAAACTTGCCAACGAAGAGCGATTTGCGGTCGTCCCCCGTGGCTCTGGCTCGGGGTTGAGTGGAGGTTCGATACCAGTTGAAGACTCGATCGTTATCGTCTTGACGCACTGGAACCGAATCTTGGAGATCGACCAGGAGAATCTGACGGCTTGGGTCGAACCCGGAGTGATCACAGGACAGCTTCATAAGGCAGTGGAGTCTCTCGGACTGTTTTATCCTCCCGACCCGGGAAGTTCGGCCATCTGCACAATCGGCGGAAACGTTGCGGAAAACGCTGGCGGCTTGAGAGGCCTGAAATATGGGGTCACGAAGAACTATGTGATGGGGATGGAGGCGGTCCTGCCCAACGGCGAGGTCGTCCGCACAGGGGGAAAATCTGTCAAGGATGTCGCTGGTTACAGTCTGAAAGATTTTCTGATCGGGTCGGAAGGGACGCTGGGGATTTTTACGAAGATTTTGCTGCGGCTAATCCCGAAGCCTGAAAGCTCGAGGACAATGCTGGCGTACTATGACAACACTGTCGATGCAGCAGAAACGGTATCGGCTATCATCGCCGCACGGATCATCCCTGCCACG
Organism: Ignavibacteriales bacterium; assembly: GCA_037446075.1. Classification (GTDB taxonomy): domain Bacteria; phylum Bacteroidota; class Ignavibacteria; order UBA10030; family JAHEZR01; genus JBBIJH01. The sequence goes on along the minus strand of JBBIJH010000084.1, from coordinate 597 downwards.
TTGGAGTTTCTCGATGCCACGACCATCAAGGCAGTGGAGGATTACGCCCACATCGGCCTTCCCACCGGTATTGACTCCATTCTTTTGATCGAAGTCGACGGTCGCCCTTCTGTCGTCGAGGAAGACGCGAGGCGCGTTATTGAGCTGTGCAAGGCGCATCGCGCCCCAGAACTAAAGATTCATGCTGATGAGCAGGAAGCACTGAAGTTGAAGGCAGCACGACGGTCTGCCTTCTCAGCCCTTGCGCGAGTCCGTCCAACAACGATCCTTGAGGACGTCACGGTACCCCGAAGTGAGGTGGCACGGATGCTTGAGAAGATCAAGGAGATTGCCCGAAGTAAGGATGTGATGGTCGGCAACTTTGGCCACGCAGGTGATGGGAACCTCCACCCAACGTGCCTTACAGATGAACGGAACGCGGAGGAAATCAGCCGTGCCCATCAAGCTTTTGGAGAGATGTTTAACACAGCGGTGAGATTTGGAGGAACGATCACGGGAGAGCACGGTGTGGGGCTGGCAAAGAAACAGTTTCTCGTCGATGCTGTTGGTGTGCCCGCCGTGGAAATGATGAAGCGCATCAAAGAGAGCATCGACCCC
>JBBIJH010000083.1:0-10861 GCA_037446075.1 Ignavibacteriales bacterium | reverse complement strand
AACGGCGTGCCCGGAGTGGAGAATCGGCTGCATCTACTGTACGAGGGCGGCGTGGTCAAGCGTCGCTGGAGTATGAATCGGTTCGTGCAGCTCGTCTCGACTGCGCCAGCGAAGCTCATGGGACTTTTCCCCCGGAAGGGAACGATTGCCATCGGCAGCGATGCGGATATCGTCATCTGGGATCCGAATCGGCCACACACGATCAGTGCAAAGACGCACTTCATGCGTGTTGATTATAACCCGTATGAAGGCATGACTGTCAGCGGCTCTCCGGCTTATGTGTTGTCTCGTGGCAAAGTGATATTTGAAGGGGATAGATTTGTAGGGAAAGCGGGAGATGGGCAGTTTATCAGAAGGGGGCAATATAATTTGATTTGAGCGCCAGCAAAGGTCGATTCAAAGCGGATCAACAGATACAGAGTGACAAAGGTGTAAAGGGACTCCCGTGCAGCAATCGTTAATTGTTTGGCCGTAATTTCTCATGACTCAAAACTGAAGCCCCAAAACACAGATCCAAAATCCCAAACCGTTGATGCGGTTCCCTCAAACTCCCGAGCTCGTCGAGGCTGACGTCTCCTCCATCGAGCACAGCCCTCTCATAAACTCCGATATCGCTCCAACAAAAGTTTTTCAGCGGACTTGGAGCACCTATAACATCGCTGCTCTGTGGATAGGGATGTGTGTGTGCATACCTACTTACATGCTTGCGGCTGGATTGATAGCGGGCGGAATGAACTGGTGGCAGGCGATCCTCACGATCACCCTGGGCAACTTTATCGTTCTGGTTCCAATGATCTTGAACGCCCACGCTGGTACGAAATACGGAATCCCTTTTCCAGTTTTGGTGCGGGCGCCCTTCGGGACACTAGGAGCGAACATCCCTGCGGTGCTGCGTGGCCTCGTCGCCTGCGGATGGTTTGGGATTCAGACGTGGATCGGCGGGGCGGCACTCAATGCTATGCTCATGATCCTACTGCCGTTCTGGAAAGGCTTTCTTCTCGGACCATGGGTGAGCTTCGGGTTGTTCTGGCTGATGAACGTCTATTTCATCGTCAAGGGAACTGAATCTATCAAATGGTTGGAATCCCTTGCGGCTCCCTTCTTGCTATTCGTTGGACTTGGTTTGCTGATGTGGGCTCTCGCCCGAGGAGGCGGCTTTGGCCCGATTCTCTCTCAACCCAGCAAGTTTCAGACGGCGGGAGCTTTTTTGAAATTCTTTGTGCCTTCCCTCACGGGTATGGTAGGATACTGGGCGACATTGTCACTTAATATTCCTGATTTCACGCGCTATGCTAGAGGTCAGAGAGAGCAGATGCTTGGCCAGCTTCTTGGACTTCCGTTTACGATGGCGCTGTACTCCTTCATCGGCGTCGCTGTGACCTCAGCGACTGTCGTTATCTTTGGCCAGCCGATTTGGGATCCCGTGGTCCTCCTATCAAAATTTGAAAATCCATTCATCATCCTGCTTTCAATGTTGGCGCTCACTATTGCAACTCTCACGACGAACATTGCGGCAAACGTCGTGGCTCCCGCAAATGGGTTCTCCAATCTCGCTCCAAGAAAGATTAACTTTGTGAAAGGCGGGCTCATCACGGCGTTCATTGGTATCATCATGATGCCGTGGAAGCTTTTGGAAGATTACAGTGCCTACATTTTCGGTTGGCTGATTGGTTACTCCAGTTTTCTCGGACCGATCGCCGGCATTCTTATCGCTGACTATTTTTTGGTTCGGAGACGTGAACTGAGCGTGAGAGATCTATACGCGAGGGACGGGAAGTACGAATACTCTCGGGGCTTCAATCCAAAGGCGATTCTTGCACTGGCTGCCGGAGTATTTGTGGCACTGATCGGTTTACTTGTTGAGCAAGTGCGATTCTTGTACAACTACGCGTGGTTTGTGGGGTTTGCGGTGGCATTCGTGGTGTACATCCTCTCCACGAAGAGGTGAGCCGTTGAGAGGTCTCCCGTTTCTTCAACTCATCCAGTTCACTCTGGACTGCGGATTCCACTTGGTTGTTGTCTTTTTCAGCCTTGTGAAGAATTCGATCGAACTCTTGCCCGTTATGTCGCACGCGCCAAACTTCGATTCATTCCAACCTCCGAAAGAGAATGGATCACGGGGGACCGGGACTCCAATGTTCACACCGATCATGCCTGCACTCGCCCGGTCAATGACGTAACGTGCCAATCCTCCGCTCTGCGTAAACACGGACGCCGCGTTCCCATACGGGTTCGCGTTCTCAATAGCAATGGCTTCATCAACACTCCTGACTCGAATGATCGAGAGAACCGGCCCGAAGACTTCCTCTTGTGCGATTCTCATCTCCGGCCGAACGTCATCGATGATTGTGGGTCCAATGTAAAATCCTCCCTCTCTCCCATCGACTTTCACGCCTCTACCATCCACCAGAACCTTCGCCCCTTGCTGCTCCGCCTCTGTGATGTATCCTTCAATTCGTTCCTTAGCTTCCTTTGTGATAACAGCCCCAATATCTTTTCCCGGGACGATCTTCTTCGCTTCTTCACACATCAGTTTGATGATGTGATCAATCTGACCCACGGCCACCATGGCCGAAGCTGCCATACAGCGTTGTCCAGCACATCCGCTGACCGAAGCGACGATGTTGGAGGCGGCCATTTCCGCATTCGCGTCGGGCAAAAGAATCAAATGGTTCTTTGCTCCACCCAAGCAGAGCGCCCGCTTCAGATGTGAGGTCGCCCGAATATACACCGCCTTTGCCACACGCGTAGACCCAACAAATGTAACGGCCTCAATTCCTGGATGGTCGCAGATGGCTTCAACGGTTTCCTGTGCGCCGTTCACAATGTTCAAAACGCCGTCGGGCACGCCAGCTTCTTGGAGCAGCTCAGCGATCCTTCCAGCGCTCAATGGCGTAAGCTGAGATGGTTTCAGAATCATTGTATTACCCAAGACGAGAGCATTGGGAATGGTCCAGTTAGGTACCATGTTCGGGAAGTTAAACGGTGTGATCGAGGCAACAACACCCAACGGACATCGCTCGACCCGGCATTCGACTCCCCGACTAACTTCCAGAACCTCCCCGGAGGCGATCTGCGGCATGGAGGCAGCGAATTCAATGACCTCGATCGTCCGCTCTAGTTCGGCATTCGCCTCTGGCAATGTCTTCCCGTTCTCTTCATGAATCAGCGCCGCCAGTTCCAGAAAATACTTTTGCATCAAAGTTTTATACCGATAAAAAACTTGCGCTCGCTCTTTGATTGGAGTTGAAGACCACGTGGGTAAAGCTGACTTTGCAGCTTGGACTGCCTCGGCGACTTCTTCGGGTGGGGAAAGAGGGACTTTCGCAATCTGCTCTCCGACTGAGGGATTCATCACAGGAGAGAAGCGTGAAGATTTTGATTTCACAAACTTTCCGTTGACGAAATTCAGAACCTCAGGCATCCCGTCCGACGGTGTACTGAGAGATGTCGCTCTAGTGGCCTCGATTGCTCCAGCCTGGCTCATTAGTTGTTCCTCCGCTAGTTATTGACGCGAGAGCTACGGAAAGGTAGAAATCACCCGTGAGAAAGTCAAATGCCCGTTCCCTGTTAAAGAAGAAAAAACCTCTAAATGTGTTTGAGGGCATCGCTCGTTGAATTCATTGACTTTTGGAAGCAATCTGCGTATATTCTAAGCGCTCTCCCCGCAACTGTGGCCCGAGCCAGAGTTGAGCTGTAGAGCATTCGGCTACAGGCGGAAGGGTCGGTTCCGAACAGAGAACGCCTTGGCCAGGAAGTGAACTTCCAAAATCTCAAATCCAAAAATCTAAAATGTTATAGGGGCCTGTAGCTCAGTGGTAGAGCATCTGCCTTTTAAGCAGAGGGTCGGTGGTTCGATCCCACCCAGGCTCACATCAATTAAGGGTTGGAGATTGGAAATTTAAGATTTCTACACCCGAGCTTCAGCTAGCTTGCGGAAGTGGTGGAACTGGCAGACACACCATCTTGAGGGGGTGGCGCCCGGAAGGGCATGCGGGTTCAAGTCCCGCCTTCCGCACCAGCGAACGCCCTGCGAAGATTCCGGCAGGTCTTTTCATTTCATGACCAGTTGCAGTCAGTTAACCTGCGGAGGGGCGATTTCTCGTTGCTCTCGAGTTCGCTGACTTTTTCGACGAATCGGTTAACCCTTCACAATTCCAATAATCATTAAAATTAACTTGACTTTTTGCAAGTCTGGGCTTATATTGGCGGCAGTGCAGACCATGTTTAGACAGCTTACACTCCTACTTGCTGTTCTGCTTCTGTGGGTAGGCTACGCCCTCGCCGGCGCCGTTCTGCGTGAGTTCAAGGCGAAGAGCACAAACGGAGACGTCGAATTGGAGTGGACGACTGGTGAGGAGAGAGATGTCGTTCGTTTTGAGATCCAGAGGATGGCGGGGCTGAACGGGGAGTATGTGAAAATCGGAGAAGTAAGCCCCACCGGTTCGAACTCCACTTACAAGTTTATCGACCGCTCCGCTTACAAGATCAATGACTCTCTCTACAAGTATCGCCTGGCCATCGTCAGCAGCGATGGTACGGCGTACTCTCAAGAGTTAACGGTGCTCCATAGCGTTTCCGGCGTGAAGAGAACGTGGGGCAGTATCAAAGCAATGTTCCGATGAGAGAGGGCATTGCCTTTGTAGTCCGGCTCAAGATTTCATAAGAGTTTTATGGGAAAGCGATATCCTGATCCAGCGGGATGTCGCTTTTTTTTGCCGTCTGTTTTCAAATCGATGGAGAAACACCGGAAAGGCAGCAGAAGAATCATTCTTGCATCTGGCTCTCCCCGGCGGATAGCGTTACTTCGGCAGATCGGTATTGAGCCGGAGGTGATGCCCAGTGCCATCGATGAAAACACAGTCGGCTACAGGTCTCCGGTACAGCGAGTCTTGAATCTTTCGCAGAAGAAAGCGTTAGAGGTCGCCAAAAGAACCCCGGATGCAGTCATTGTCGCCGCGGATACCCTCGTGGTCTTGGATGGGAAGCATCTTGGAAAACCACGTGATGCTGCAGAGGCGAGGGGAATGCTGAGTGAATTGAGTGGAAGAGAGCACCTGGTCTACACTGGCTTCACGATTCTCCACGCACCGACGCGGCGATTTGTTTCTGAGTACGAGGTCACGCGAGTGAAATTCCGCGAGCTGGAATCCAACGAGATCGACGTATACGTCAAGTCGGGTTCATGCTTTGACAAGGCAGGCGCATATGGCATTCAGGATGATTTTGGAGCGGTGTTCGTCGAGCGCATCGACGGATGTTATTATAATGTGATGGGTTTTCCTCTGACCAAGTTCTATCTAACGTGGAGAAAATTCAGTCAAGGTCTGAACGATGAAAAAGATAAGAGTGCTCATCGCCAAGGCGGGTCTTGACGGACATGATCGAGGAGCGAAAGTTGTGGCTGCGGCACTTCGCGACGCGGGGATGGAAGTAATCTACACTGGATTGCGCAAGACTCCCGAGATGATCGTCGAGGCAGCACTCCAGGAAGATGTGGACGCTATAGGCGTCAGTATTCTAAGTGGTGCGCATATGACAATCTTCCCGCGAATCCTGGAACTAATGAGGGAGAAGAATCTTCAGGACGTCCTCCTCTTCGGCGGAGGAATTATCCCTGAGAAAGATATCGAGAAGCTGAAGTCGATGGGCGTCGGCGAACTCTTCACTCCCGGGACGCTCACGACGGAGATCGTTGAGTACCTGAAAAAGTGGGTGGAACAGCACCGAAGCTGAGGCTGAGAGAATGTGAAGACTTCCCTCTCCCATCGCCAGGAGGACGTTTGCTTCTTTCAGCGGGAAACGAGGTCGTGTCAGAAGTATGATTGCGACGATCCCGACTTCGTCGGGAGAGGAGGAATGCTTTTTTGCATGTGTGAAGAGGGAGATTCCTCACCCCCTTCGGAATGACATATGAGATTTTTCCACCGTCTTGAAAGGTAAAGAGGGTAGGGTCCGAAAAGGAGTGTTGTATGGTGAGGTCAGGCCTCCACCCGGTCTGGCGGGCAGCGGAGGAAAAGTATGTACCACGATGACTGGGGTAATGTTAAACCTTGACCCTAGTGGCTCGCGATGGACAATAGCATTCTGCTGATCATTCTCATCATCGTACTCTTAGCCTTTAGCGGGGTACTGTTTTTCTTTCTGCAGAAGCGGCTGGCGAGCAGGGAAGATTCAACGAACATGCTGAACATGCTCCAGCGGCAGGTCTTCGAGCTTCAGAACCAAATGATGCAGACTCTCGCCAGCAATACGAAGTCGATGAACGATGAGCTGGAAAGAATTCGGAACAATGTCGGCGTGACGCTGACAGAAACCTCAAAACTTCTGAACGAAAACATTCGGACGATCAACGAACAATTAGGAAGGGTCAACGCGAGCCTTACGGGCGGCTTGGCGGAAACGAAGAACACAGTCATCGATGTCGCAAAGAAGCTGGGTGAGCTTGAGGAGAGCAATAAGAAGATTTATGAGGTGGGGAAGGATATCTCCTCTCTGCAATCGATCTTACAGGCTCCAAAACTACGAGGTGTTCTGGGTGAACTTTTTCTCGGGGACCTTCTGGCGCAGATGTTGCCCTCGCAGTATTACACGCTTCAGCAACACGTCAAGAAAGCGACAAACGTTGACGCGACAATACGACTTCACCTCAACAAACTGGTATGCGTGGATTCAAAATTTCCTCTGGAAAGTTTTCGCCGCTACCTTAATGCGGTCGGGGACGAGGCAAAGAAAGTGTCCAGGCGGCAATTTGTAACTGATGTGAAGAAGCACGTAGACACGATCGCCGAGAAGTACATCTTGCCTGATGAAGGAACCTTTGATTTCGCGTTGATGTACATTCCTGCTGAAAATGTGTACTACGAGACGATTATCAAAGACGAGGAGTTCGGAGAAGAAAAGAGTATTTCCGCCTATGCACTTTCTCGCAGGGTTATCCCGGTCTCACCGAATTCATTCTATGCCTATCTTCAGGCGATCGTTCTCGGGCTGAAGGGAATGGAGGTAGAGAAAAGCGCGCAAGAAATTCTTGCCAACCTCACGCGACTCCGAGGGGAGCTTGAGAAATTCAGGGAGAACTTCGAGCTGATTGGCAAACACCTCACCAACGTGAGGGCAAACTACGAAGCAGCCGAAAAGCGCCTTGAACGATTCGGTGAGAAGCTAGGCGAGGTGGACAAGACAAAGGAACCGTTTCAACTCCCTTCGTAATCGATCCTTCCACTATGATTCCTCTGCCAGCCAGATTCTTGGCTCGACGACAACCTCTTCTTCCGGAGCTTCCTCCTCTGTCTTCTTCACTTCTTCGGTAAGCATCTGAATGTTCTCCGGCGAGAATGTGAAAAGCTCATCCGCCGTGAAAATCTTCTTGAAGTCTTGCGGCCTGAAAAAGACCTCAAACTTCTTTGTGTACTCATCCAGCCGCTTCAGATAATACGCAATGTTCTCATCCGGCGCGTTGGGGATCCACTCTTCCGCGAGCCTGCAGCTCTCGAACCCCTTGATGTTCGGATCAGTACCCGTGAAATAGTAGGTGATCTTATCCCCGGGGCGGAATGACCTTCTGCTGCGGAGCGCGAGTTCATAAGCAGCCGTCCGGTTTCGCTTTCCTGCCTCCACCTCACGCGTGTATTCTTCGAGTGAATCTCTCAACGTCTCCGTCCTAGCAAAGTCCCGGACATCAAGACGACGCTCCAGAAACGAACGCCGGAAGTTCGCGTACAGCCGGTGAAGCGCTTCAAACCTGTCATGCAATAGGCAGTTGATGCCCTCCCGGAGGTACTCCCTCGCAAACTTCTCCATCGACCTGGATACAAGTGCGGAGCCCTTGATCTCCACTCTCTTATCATATCCCAGCAGGGCATAATTCTTTTTCTTGTAGCTCAACATCTTCTCGTACCGGCCGCCGAGCACGAGGTTGATCCCTTTCGGCATGGCCGCAGAAAGCTCCTCCACGAATTCGGTCTCTGCTTTTTCGCCTCGAACGTCGGCAGGTGGAACGAAGTAGACGCCGTCGGTATCTACTTCGATCACTTTCCCTCCTCGATCTGAAATCTCACGAATGATTTGACGAAGTAGCTCCTGGCCCGCTTTCGTTACTCGGTCGGCTTGCTCAAAGTCGTTGAAAAGCCCCCGGCTAAAACCCAGGTATCCGTAAAATGAATTGATGAGGATCTTGAGACTCGACTGCACTGCGTCCAGCTTCGAGCGATCCTCGGGGTTTCTTGTCCGCTGCATCTTCCTCTTTGTATCTAAACGCATCTTCGTCAAGTCACGAAGGATGGAAGTGAAGACCCTCAGTGAATCGCTCCTGGGGGAGATGTCTTCCTTCAGCATAATGGAGGGATAAAGCGATTCGACGTCGACGTGTATGACAGGGCCAAGCACGCCCGTGTAGAACAGATCCGTGTAACCACCAGTCGTCTGGGAACCACGCATTGGTTTCGGTACGGAATGCCTTTGTCGAAGGTATTCACGCAGGAGCAAGGCCTCTATCTTCGCGGCCGTGCCAAGCCGAGCAGCCGTTCCATAGTTCATCGGCACCATCTGGGTCACATAGAAGAACATCGGAGACAGGTGCTGACTGAGTAAACGGGTCTCCCTTACATCGTCGAGGGCATACTGGATGAGAAGTTCCGGCTCATGATCCCAATACCAGGAGATTTTGTCTCCGGCAATGTAGATACGATCGGAGGAGGACAGCCCAAAGTATCGAGCAACATACTTGAGTCCATAGCTCTCCATGTCTCGTTTCGAGATGTCGTATGATTGCACGAGAAACAGAGTGTCGATAAGATGGCGTCCGTTCACTTCATACGTCCCAAGCTCCTGACCCCTCACCGGAAATCCTGACGGCCCACGAAGGGAGGTGCCATCTCGGCCAATCGCCAGATTTACACCGGCTAGCTGAGCCCTCTTCTGGATGTAGGGGAGGTCAAAATTAAAGAGGTTGTGACCTTCGATGACATCCGGATCCTTCTCTGCAATCAGTGAAACAAGTTCGCTTAGCATCTCAACTTCGTCTTTCTTCCTCCCATCGATTACGTATTCCCAGCCTGTTGAATCCGAGAGAGCAATGACAATGATACGGTCTTCCGGTCTTGCTGCTTGACTGAAACGATGACGGCTATACGTTTCAATGTCCAGCTGCATGCGGTAGAGGTCCTCGAATTCCATTCCTTTGAAGAGGGTGCGGCCTGTTTGCATCAAGTACTGAGTCGCAGGGTCAGCTCGAATGAGGAGAAACTCAGCGTTGGCATAGCTCTCCACCTTTGGTTCATGCGATTGGTTATAGTTTTGAATCGCATAGTTCACCGCCTCCCACATGTCAGACCATCGGGTGAACGCACACAGGTACCGGTAGGGGTTTGAGCCGAGAAGCTCCTTCACCCAATGTTTCTTCGAAAACCCCTGGAGGTAACTCTGGTCGGTGAGATAGAAGAAGGGAAAGAACTCTACATCTTCGGAGGATACTTTTCCCTCCCGGCGAGAATACAGGCGCATACGGTTCTCGCCCACTTGCTGGACGGCAATGAGGTTTGTGTCACTGTTATGTCCGTACAGAAGCGGATTCATTCCTTCATCGAAACCACCTGCCGTCAACCCAGTAGTCGGACGGCAGGCGGGTCCGCCTTCACGTTTTATTCTGCCGCGCTCGATTCAGGAACGGTTCGATCAGATCAATGGGGATCGGGAAGATCGTCGTTGAGTTTTTCTCCGATGCAACCTCCGTCAACGTCTGCAGAAACCGAAGTTGCAGTGCCATCGGATGCGACTGGATCACGGTCGCTGCGTCCGCCAACCGCTGAGACGCTTGGAACTCGCCCTCAGCGTGAATGACTTTTGCCCGGCGCTCGCGCTCGGCTTCTGCTTGCTTCGCCATTGCCCGCTGCATCTCCACAGGCAAGTCGACGTGTTTCACTTCGACGGTCGAAACCTTGATTCCCCAGGGTTCCGCTTGATGGTCGATGATCTTTTGGAGCTCGCGATTAATTTTCTCCCGCTCCGCGAGAAGCTCATCCAACTCGGACTGGCCCAATACGCTTCGCAACGTTGTCTGCGATAATTGGGAAGTCGCGAAAAGGTAATTTTCCACCTGGACGATCGCCTTCTCCGGATCAATCACACGAAAATAGATCACAGCGTTGACTTTGATTGAAACGTTGTCCCGGGTGATCACATCCTGCGGAGGAACGTCCATCACGACCGTCCTGAGGCTCACCTTGACCATTCGATCAACAATCGGGATCAGGAGTATAAGCCCCGGACCTTTCGCCCCGAGAAGCCGGCCAAGTCTGAAAATGACCCCTCGCTCGTACTCGCGGAGAATTCGGATCGCATTGGCAAGAATGATGATGCCAAAGACGACCACGACAAAGAATACTGCAAATGTCGACTCCATCTCTTACACTCCTTTCTGAGCTTCTAGGTCTCCAGTTTTACAACTTTCATCTTGAGGTGCTCAACCTTTAGCACCTTCACCTGTGATCCACTGGGGATCTCCCCTCCCTCGGCCTCTGCGTTCCAGATTTCACCGTGGATTCTCACTTGGCCCGTAGGATTCAAATTGTCAAGAGCGACCCCGATTTCACCCACAAGTCCTTCTCTGCCAGTGGTGGGTTTGCGACGTTGGGCACGTATTCCCATCCCAATCGCGAACAAGAAGAACCCAGCGGTCAACATGACCGTGGGAATTACGACGCTAAGGGACAGCCGAACAAACTCGTACGAGGGTTCGGTCTCGATCAGCATCACGGAGCCGAGAATTAGTGAGATGACGCCGCCGATGCCGAGTAATCCATGACTCTGGACTTTCAGTTCTGCGATGAATAAGATGATGGCGAATATGATTAGACCAAGC
>JBBIJH010000082.1:0-11024 GCA_037446075.1 Ignavibacteriales bacterium | reverse complement strand
ACCGCAAATCCGGAAGTCTCGAAGATGTCAGAAGTCGCTCACCTCACGATGCTTCCAAACGAGATGATCAACCCCATCTTCAGAGCTACAGTGGAAGCTACGGAGGAAGCCATTGTGAATGCGCTGGTCGCCGCTGAAGACATGGCCGGCGCAAATGGTAACAAAGTCTTTGCTCTGCCACATGACCGACTGAAAGAGGTTATGAAGAAATACAATCGGTTGGTCGATTGAAAGCAGTAACCTATCACCCAGTATGTGGAGTCCACCTTCTAGGTGGGTTCCACGCCAGAAAGGAGAAAGTCCGATGAATCTCATCGTCGGAGCAACAGGCTATCTGGGGAGCGAAATCTGCCGGCTTCTCACCACCGCGGGCAAACCTGTGAGGACCCTCGTAAGATCCACTGCTGGTAGAGCAAAGATTGATGCGCTCAAGAGCATGGGGGCCACGCTCGTTCAAGGAGATTTGAAAGATCGAGCCTCGCTGGATGCCGCATGTCGAGAGGTCACGACCGTCATCTCGACAGCCAGCAGCACAACTTCGCGGCAGCAAGGTGACTCAATCCAGACAGTAGATTTGGAGGGACAGCTTCGCCTCATCGATGCTGCAAGGACAGCGGGTGTCAAACATTTCCTGTATGTGTCTTTTTCTGGAAACCTCAGGGTTGACCATCCCCTTCACACCGCGAAGAGGACTGTGGAAGAGCATCTGAAAAAGACCGGACTTACGTACACAATCCTCCGCCCTACATATTACATGGAAGTCTGGCTGAGTCCAATCGTTGGCTTCGACATCGCGAATGCAAAAGCCCAGATCTATGGGGATGGAGAGAGTAAGATTAGCTGGATCTCACTGAGGGACGTGGCAAAATTTGCTTTCCAGTGTCTGGACAATCCCGCAGCGTTGAACACGACTTTCGATCTTGGCGGGCCCGAAGCCCTGAGTCCGCTGGAGGTAGTAAAGGTTTTTGAGGAAGTGGGAATGAAGCCCTTTGCAATACAGCATGTTCCCGTCGAAGTGCTCGAGGCGCAGAGAGGAGCGGCAACGGATCCCCTGCGACAGAGTTTCGCTGGTTTGATGATCGCATACACGAAAGGAGATCCAGTCGACATGCAAGACACTCTCAAGAGAGTGCCTGTGCAACTCAGCTCCGTCCGAGACTATGCAAGACGGATGCTGACTCGGTAGAAGGAAGCACGAGTGTTGCCTTTTGGCCGTCAAAAAAGCGGATGGAGGCCGTGGGCCCCTTTCGGTTAGTAAAGCTGAGTGTTGTGTTTTACGCCAGTCTTTGGTATAATCTCGATGGCTCATAGGAAGGGAGAGATATGGCACGCAGAAGAGTTATCATCATGGGAGCGGCAGGCCGGGATTTTCATAATTTCAACACCGTGTTCCGGAATAACGAGCAGTACGAAGTCGTCGCATTCACCGCTGCTCAGATTCCCAACATCGAGGGAAGAAGGTATCCACCCGAGCTTGCGAGTCACCTGTATCCCGACGGCATTCCGATCTACCCTGAGTCTGAGCTAACTCGCCTCATCAAAGACCTCAACGTCGACGAGGTCGTGTTCTCCTATTCCGATATCTCCTTCAATTATGTGATGACGAAAGCTTCGCATATCATCTCTGCTGGGGCTGACTTCAAACTCCTCGGCACACGCGAGACGATGCTGAGAAGCCGCGTGCCTGTTGTTGCCGTGGTGGCCGTTCGAACAGGCTCGGGAAAAAGCCAGACGTCACGGAGAGTCTGTGAGCTGCTTCGAAGGAAAGGGAGACGCGTCGTCGCCATTCGCCATCCGATGCCCTACGGGGATCTCGTGAAGCAGAACGTGCAACGCTATGCGTCCCTCCAAGACCTTGTGAAGTATGAATGCACTCTCGAAGAGATGGAAGAGTACGAGCCGCACATCGTCAACGGCACAATCATCTACGCCGGTGTAGACTACGAAGCGATCCTTCGCCAAGCCGAGCAAGAGGCGGATGTCATCGTGTGGGACGGCGGGAACAACGATCTCCCCTTCCTCCGTCCAAACCTGACCATCACAGTGGCTGACCCCCATCGCCCTGGTCACGAGCTTACGTATTACCCAGGGGCAACGAACTTGCTCCTCGCGGATGTCGTGATCATCAATAAAGTGGAGTCCGCCGCCCGAGAGAACATCGACATCGTGAGGAGGAACATCCGCGAGGTCAACCCGCGAGCGACCGTGATTGAGGCGGCCTCTCCAATCTCCGTTGAAGACGAGAGCATCATCCGAGGGAAGCGCGTTCTCGTTGTGGAGGACGGACCGACACTAACGCACGGGGAGATGTCGTACGGGGCCGGAGTCATTGCCGCACACAAATACGGCGCCGTGGGACTCGTTGACCCGCGGCCGTGGGCGGTGAATTCGATTCAAGAAACGTTTCGAACGTATCCCAACATTGGTATGCTGCTGCCTGCGATGGGCTATGGTGAGCGACAGATCAAGGACCTTGAAACCACAATCAACCGGACGGATTGTGACGCCGTCATCATCGGCACACCCATCGACTTGCGACGAGTCATCAAGTTAAATAAACCTTCGGTCCGTGTGAAGTACGAGTTGGCAGAGATCTCCAAGCCAGATCTGGAAGATGTCCTGACGGAATTTCTCAGAAGACATGATAGGCAAGATGAGGTGAGCTCACTCTGACGTAAGGTCAAGCGTAGAAGGATGATCAATCAAGGTAACATTCCCGAAGAAAGAAAATGAAACGCGACTTCCTGAGCATCGCCGACTGGGCTAAGGATGACCTCCTCGGCTTGCTAGATCTTTCAGCCAAGATGAAAAAGGAGCCGTGGAAATTCTCGCATACACTTCTAGGAAAATCCATTGCCATGGTTTTCGAGAAGCCATCCCTCAGGACACATGTGACGTTCGATGTTGGAATTCAACAGCTTGGCGGACACTCGATCTATCTCACGCAAACGGATATCAGTCTCGGGAAGCGCGAATCGATTTATGACGTCGCCAAGAATTTGGAACGTTGGGTGGACGCGGTCGTCCTCCGAACGTTTGCCCACAATACGTGCACGGAGATGGCAAGGTTTATGAATAAGCCCGTAATCAACGCGCTCACGAACTTCGAGCACCCATGCCAGGCGGTTGGGGATTTTCTCACGATTGGAGAAAAATTCGGAGAGCCCAAGGGGAGAAAGCTTGCATTTATCGGAGACGGCAACAACGTCTGTCACTCTCTGATGCTCATGGCTGCTCAGTTGGGCATGAACTTCGTTGCAGCAACCCCGGTTGGATATGAACCCGACGCTGGAGTCGTAGAATGGGCCAGTGAGGCTGCCATGGAGAGTGGCTGCACAGTTGAGATCACGCACGATATTCATTCAGCGGCGTCGGATGCGGATGTGATCTATACCGATGTCTGGGCCAGCATGGGGCAAGAAACAGAAGCAGAACAGAGGCGGAAAGCATTTAAGGATTTTCAGGTAAACTCGAAGGTGATGGGGCTTGCAAAGGGAACGGCCATCTTCATGCATTGCCTTCCTGCCCATCGTGGTGAAGAAGTGACGGACGAGGTAATCGACTCCTCGCAATCCGTCGTTTTTGATCAAGCAGAGAATCGACTCCACACACAAAAGGCCATTCTCTACACCCTCCTCACTGGAGATTGATGTGAAGGAATCTCTCCTCATAGCGATCGGAGGGAATTCCCTGATTCGAGCGGGACAGAAGGGCACGATCCCAGAACAGCTCGCCAATGCTCGTTCCCTTGCTGCAAATATCGCCGAGATCGCCGTGCGGGGTTTTCGCTTCGTCCTCACTCATGGCAATGGGCCACAGGTCGGCTCGCAGCTGCTCCGATCTGAACTCGCCTCCGCACAGACCTATCCGCTTTCTCTCGACGTCTGTGTTTCGATGAGTCAGGGAGAGATTGGCTACATCCTGCAGAATGCACTCCAGTCTGCTCTCAGTTCACGCGGGCTAAGAATTCCAGTGGCGACTCTTCTTACTCAGGTAGTTGTTGAGAGAACGGACCCGGCGTTTCTCAACCCTATGAAACCGATCGGCCCTTTCTACTCGAAAGAAGCCGCACTCCGAAAGGAGGAGGACCTCGGATGGACCATGATCGAGGACGCGGCGCGTGGTTACCGGCGCGTCGTGCCATCGCCTCGTCCTCTTCGGATCCTGGAGCTTGACGTCATCGCCAAATGCCTCGAGCTTGGCATGATCCTGATTGCAGCAGGTGGCGGGGGTATTCCCGTTACTGACGAGAACGGAACCTTCATAGGTGTGGAAGCGGTGATTGATAAGGACTCGGTTTCGGCACTGCTGGCGGTCGAGTTGCGAGTCGAGCACTTCCTCATCTCCACGGATGTCGATTACGTCTACGTCAACTACAAGCGACCTGGAGAGAAAGCGATCACATCTATGAGCGTGGAGGAGGCAAAGCGATACATGCAAGAAGGCCATTTCCTCGAAGGGAGCATGAAGCCAAAGATAGACGCAGCGATACAGTTTCTCGAGGCAGGAGGACGAGATGTCATCATCACAAGCAATGAGAATCTCCTCACGGCGCTTGAAGGAAAAACTGGAACACGTATAGTGAAATAAAAGTCGGAATCCGACAACTGGATTCCCGGAGAACAAGAACTGAGGTGTTGCAATTTGGAATTGAACATTTGAGATTCTTCCCATGAAACTACACCACATCATCGAATCCCAGCAGTTCACGCTCCCGATGCTTGTTGAGCTGTTCGAGGTTGCGGACCAGATGGAACGGATTCTTGCGCGAGGAGGGACTCAGGACTACAGCAACAGGGTGATGGCTTCTCTCTTCTACGAGCCCTCCACTCGCACGCGCTTCTCCTTCGAATGTGCCATGCTTCGGCTAGGCGGAAAAATAATCTCTACCGAGCGCGCACATGAGTTCTCTTCTGTGATGATGGGCGAGACGCTCGAAGATACGATTCGCGTTGTCAATAACTACGCTGATGTCATCGTCCTGCGTCACAGCGAAGTCGGCGGGGCCAAACGTGCAGCGGCGGTCTCTGCCGTCCCGGTCATCAATGCTGGAGATGGAAAAGGGGGCCAACACCCTACCCAGGCTCTGCTCGATCTGTACACGATTTACAAAGAACAGAAATCGATCGAGGGGGTGAAGGTCGGTTTCGTTGGAAACCTGGCAGATGGCCGAACAGTTCGCTCTCTTGCCTACCTCCTCGGAAAATTTGAGCGAGTCAAGCTCTACTTCGTCGCGCCGCCTCCTTTGCAGATGAAGCAGGATATCCTCGACTATCTTTCTGAACGCAACGTCTGGTACACGCTAGAGAGCGACCTGACAAAGGTCCTTCCAGAAGTGGATGTGGTCTACATCACTCGGATTGAACAAGAAGTGCTTCGCCAGCACGGTGAGCTGAGCGAGAGGATCGCCGCTTCGTACTTCATCGATGGGGCCCTTCTGCAATCGATTCGGCCACATGCATTGATTATGCATCCTCTCCCCCGTCTGCACGAGATTGATCCAGCTGTTGACACTGATCCTCGTGCTGCTTATTTCCGTCAGACAAGAAACGGAGTCCTTGTCCGCATGGCGCTCCTTGTGTCAGTCCTCCCATGAGCAACGAGGTTCCACTGGATCAGATAGCCAGGCTCAGAAAGGATCTACCCGTGCCACGAAGTGCAAGCACTGGATTTGAGGTGGAGCATCTCTACACTGATTACGATCAGACTTCGTCCCGTTGAAGGTATCCGGGAGAATTGGTCTTCGTTGTGGCAACACAAGAGTCAACGACGCCCTGAGATCCCATGGGGCAAGCCATGAAGGGCTTAGCAATCAGCCGTGCCTTTTTCCACGAGGCGGTTCTTCCCGCCATTCAAAAAGGATTTCCTGACCTTGCTGAAAGAATGAGCTGCGGGGTTTTCGGAAGCGGATCGGATGCGGCGGGGCTGGATGATGAGATCTCCCGCGACCATCACTGGGGTCCCCGGACAAATATCCTGCTTTCAGCACGAGACTTCCCGCAAGAGGCAAAGAAGCTCGAAGGCTACCTCGCTCGTGCCCTCCCTCGAACCTATCAGGGATTCCCTGTCCATCGGGTCAGGCAGAGGGCTACCGGGGTTACGGTGGAAAGCATCGACGGCTTCTTCAAGAGATTCACGGGAAGTGCTCAACCGCCGCGGAAACTCGTTGGCTGGTTCCGGGCCACGGAGGCCGATCTCTTCCACGCCACCAACGGAGAAGTCTTCCACGATCCCACCGGCGAACTCACACGCCGCCGCGAAGGTTTTCGCTATTATCCGGAACTGGTCTGGAAGAAAAAGTTAGCCGACTGGTGTATGTACTTTACAGGACGAGACGCGCCGTACAATATTCATCGCTGTGCGCGGCGGCAGGACTGGTTCTCCGCCCAAATGTTCCTCGGCGCTGCCATCAAGCGTGCCCTTGAGCTTGCCTTTCTCCTGAACAAGACGTATGCGCCCTACACCAAATGGCTGTACAGGAAATTCCTGACGTTACCTCGACTCGTCCCCGGGGTCGACGCCCAGTTGCAGCGAGTCCTGCACACCGACTCATGGCGAGAGCGTGTGATGGCCTTCGTGGAGATCGCCCATATCTACGCCGAAGAAATCCACCGGCTCGGGCTTACAGGGCCTCCACGGTTCAAGCCGTTTGACGAATCACTGACGGACCTCATCTTGTACGAGTCGGCCCTGGAGATCTACAAGCAAGTGCCCAAAGAGTGGCTTCATCTCAAGTTCAACGAGGTGGAGTATTGGGAAGTGATGGCCCGGGAGGTACTCTTCGACTCCAGCGATTATTTCCAGAAGCGTCTTCGAACCTAAAAGCGCCGCAAATACGGTAACGAGACTCAAAACCTACTGCATGTCAACCTAAAGCGAGGAGGCGATCATGGACCGATACCTGGTAGTCTCACCCCACGTCCCAGAAGAGTGCGTGAAGGCCATCGAGCAAGTGCTCGTCTTAGGACACATCACGCATTTTGATTGGGGCTGCATGGATGGGGATCACACTGGCTGGGCGATCGTCGATGCCGAAAGCCACAGCCACGCGCTGTTATCAGTCCCCTCTTTTATCCGTCATAAAGCTCGCGCTATTAAGCTCGTGAAGTTCTCGCCCGAAGAAGTCAAGGCGATGCACGGGAAGTCGTAGCCGAAACCTCGATTCGCATTACACTTTCGGGTCTCGACTGGGTGTACCAGAAAGGACAACTTCTAAGTTCTGTCTGAATGTCTCGGGACTGATGGCTGGGAATCGATAGAGGAAGGGGACAATCGCCTCGAACATTTCTCTGAGACGAACTGGGTCAATCAGTCTGCGTTGTAGCATTTCCTTGACATCGACGACGTCCAGTTCGTGGAACCGTTCAATCTTGGAGAGCGCTTGTGCGTAGAAGTCGTAGTGATAGAAGGCAACGAGCCCATCCTGCAGAATAAATATACTGCGGGTTTTCCAACCGGGCACCTCGGGGATGAAATCTGTCGGTGAGGCGAGTTCAACATTGATGTTGAGGCGTTCTTTGAGCACTGGAATTGCACGAAGCATGCTATCATTCTCAGGTACGATTGACAAGTCGATATCGATTGTAGAGTCCCGCCAGCCCAGAAGAATAGCCGTTGCGCCTCCCGTGAGATAAACGTCCGCGTGTTGATTTGCCTCAGCAGCAAGAGCATGGAGGAATTGCTCAAGCCGCTGTCGATTTACTCTTTGACGCATTCTGCGGCTCGTTCGAAGCTGACGAGTAGGCGAATGAAGGCATTATAGCGTGAGTGGGCCGAATCAGGGTCGCTCTCTGACAGCAGGTCATACAGCATGTGTTCGGGGCAAACGTGCGCCTTCGGAATAGGCAACCCTAAATTCCTGAGCCGGGGCCCGCCGATCAAGAGTAAAAGCCCGGGTACACTCGTCACCCCCTTTTGAAGATCTGCGAATCCCATCGCAAGGAATTCTCCGCCGGGCATTGCGCCGTACGTGGAGAGGAACTCATCCACTTGTTCGACTGGGTGTGCCATACACCTACAAGATACTGAGAGCGGAGCATATCTTCAACCAGAAGACGATTACATAGGTCAATATCCTAGGCCTAGTTCGACTGTTTTAACTCTCTTCGAGGAAAACCATGACCAGACAAAAAATTTCCAGCGGGACACCATGGGAGCCAGTCGTCGGTTACTCACGCGCGGTTCGCGTTGGACCTCACATTTGGGTCTCGGGTACAACGGCGACAGATGGCAGCGGGAAAACTGTAGGCGTCGAGGACCCCTACCTTCAGACTATCCAGATCATCAAGAACATCGAGAAGGCACTCCAGAAGGCAGGCGCGAGCTTGAAGGACGTTGTGCGCACGAGAATGTACGTGACCAATATCGCCGACTGGGAGGAAGTGGGCAAGGCACATGGAGAGTTCTTCGGTGAGATACGCCCGGCAACCTCGATGGTTGAAGTGAGCCGCCTCATCGCGCCCGAGATGCGCGTGTAGATGGAGGCGGAGGCGGTGGTAAGCGGATAATCTAATCATGGTGAATTGAAGCTAGGTTTGTGGTGACGGGTTGTGGAGCCCCCTCGTGATGATTCGGGGCATGCAAGCTTGGTTTGTAAAAACATTCGTCTCGCAGTAACGATTGGGAGGAAGTCTTTGTATGCCGTACCTTAAAGAGGACTCTACAAGGCCGTCGAACTTTGAAGACCGCTACCGCCTTTACATAGACGAGTAGGGCGACGATGTGTTTCGGAAAACCGAGGAGATCGTACATCGCTTCCTCTGTTTGCTTGGATGCTGGTTCAAGAATCCTGACTATTTGGAATTCCATAAGTTGCTGGAACAATTGAAGTCAACGCACTTCAGTCATCATCCAGACGAGCCAGTGATTCTGCACCGTGAAGACGTCATCAACCGGCGCAGATGGTTCAAAGTCTTGCAGGACGATCGGCGACGCGAAGAGTTCGACAACCATCTCTTGGATGTTGTGGACAAAGCGATTTTCACGCTCGTGGGAGTTGTGATAGACAAGAAAACGCTGCGCGAGAAATACGGGCAAGAAGCGGCACACCCATACCATCTTGCCATGGGTTTTATGCTCCAGCGGTATGCAGGATACTTGAATCACATAAACCGAGTCGGGGACACCATGGCCGAGTCTCGTGGCCGGATCGAAGATCATTTATTGGCAGAATCGTACAGTGCTATCTATCAGCGGGGAACTTGGAAAACAGGTGCATCCTTTTTTCAGGGCGCGCTCTCTTCTTGGGAGCTCAAACTGAAGCAGAAATCCGCCAACATCGCAGGTCTCCAACTGGCCGATATGCTCGGCCATCCAGTGAAGCAGTATATACTGTGGCGTTATGGATTCATACCCGAGAACGAGTTGGGGAAGTTTGGACGGCGACTTCTTCCGATCATTGAGGCTAAATTCAATCGGCACCTTTACGAAGGCCGAATTGAGGGATACGGCTATGTCTTGTATCCAAAATAATAAGGGTGCCTCTGACAGACACCCTTACGCTCGCCCATACGGGCGATCCAACTCCGTTAAAACGGATCACTATCTAATATACAAACTCTCCGCACAATGTCAAGCAAGAAATCTTGATTTCTGTAAGCCAAGATATGACACGAACCCATCAGTCCAATATATTTTCTCACCTGCAAGGTCGACCCCATGCTTCTCCGCGCCGCACTAATCTGGTTAATTCTAGTCCTCCTCGCGATCGCCAACGGCGTCGTGCGAACTGTCTTGATCACCCCGTATCTCGGTGAACACGCTGGTCATGTCGTGAGCACGGTCACCCTCTGCGCGCTCATCTTTCTCGTCTCGCTCTTTTCGATTCGATGGATAGGCCCGAAAAGAAGCCGAGATGTGTTTGTGGTCGGCACTCTCTGGGTTCTCCTCACGGTGGCGTTCGAGTTTCTCGCGGGCCACTATCTGTTCGGGAACCCCTGGGAGAAGCTGCTTGCTGACTACAACGTCCTAAGTGGCCGAGTATGGGTGCTTGTACTCGTCACGACCTTCGTCTCACCTCCTCTGACTGCCAGGCTAAAGAGTCTTTGGTAAGCAGCCGTCCCACCACGGCTGGGGGTAACCTTCGGGAACTCCCGGATACTTCTGGTGGTTAATCACACAACAGTATTCAGATGATGACCTTCCTACTGCAAATTACTCCATAAGCGCCATTCAACCACCTTCCTAGAAAGGACAAGCCATGAATGATGTCCGAGTTACTACCAGGACCGGGGGCGAAACCGTCGTTACCGCCGCCACTCTCGATGGCTTCAAATCCAGACTGCTTGGCAGCCTGCTGCGGATGGGAGAGCCTGGCTATGATGAAGCGAGGGCACTCTGGAATGCAATGATCGACCGCCGGCCAGCCCTCATCGTTAGGTGCGCTGGCACCGCCGACGTGATCAGTACCGTGACCTTTGCCCGCGAGCATGATCTGCTCGTCTCCGTGAAAGGTGCGGGACACAACATTGCGGGGATGGCGTCAGCCAACGGTGCTCTTATGATCGATCTCTCTCCGATGAAGTGGGTTCATGTCGATCCCGAGGCACGCACTGCATCGGTTGGGCCAGGAGCTACACTCCGGGTTTTGGATCACGAAACCCAGGCCTTCGGATTGGCGACGCCTCTCGGAATAAACTCCACAACTGGTGTGGCTGGACTTACACTGGGTGGCGGCTTTGGATGGCTCAGTCGCAGCTTTGGACTGACTGTCGATAACCTTTTATCCGCGGATGTTGTGAACGCTGAGGGTAGGTTGGTGAGAACTAGCGAAGAAGAAAACGCAGACATATTCTGGGGCGTTCGCGGAGGAAGTGGGAACTTCGGTATCGTCACTTCCTTCCAATATCGCCTTCACCCAGTTGGACCACAAGTGCTTGCAGGGTTAATCATTCATCCTTTCAGAGATGCGGAAAAGGTTTTCCGCCACTATCGTGGCTTCGTAGCCCAAGCGCCAGAGAAGCTCACCTGCTGGGTAGTCCTTCGCAAAGCGCCGCCACTTCCGTTTCTTCCGCAGGAGGTACACG
>JBBIJH010000081.1:0-11174 GCA_037446075.1 Ignavibacteriales bacterium | reverse complement strand
GGCGGTCTTCGAGGTCATTTCGGGCTGCGCACTGTCGAGATCCATCTTCCCCTTGATTTTTAATCCAACCTTCGCACGTCGGACCGTCTCAACGGGGCTTTCCACAGGCTTTTCGGCCAACTCTGGCGCTGCCGGTGAAGGTGCTTGGACAGGTTCTTCAACCTTTTCGGGGGCTGGAGGCGGAGCAACCCTCGCGACGATCTCGACTTCTTCAGGGGTTGCTTGGGCTGGCGGTGCTTCGGCTACGACAGCTGCTTCTTCCAGAACTTCGACCAGCTCCTTCTTCGGCTTCTCTTCTTTCGCGATAGCCGGGATTTCCCTCGGGATGGGTTCTTTCGGAGCGACCTCTTCGACTGGCTTTTCAAGAACCTTCTTTTCCGCCTTTCGTCTTACCTCCCGTAGCTCATGCAGTTTGCGCTGATGGCGGTCGGCGACCTCCTTCTCTCTCTTAAAGTGGCTCATCACCTCCTGGAGCATCTCCTCGTCGAGCGAAGACATGTGACTCTTCACCGGGTATCCTTTCTTTGTAAGGAACTCGATGATGGTCTCGCTTGAGAGGTTTAACTCCGTCGCGAGCTTATAAATCTTTTTCTTCGTTCCTCCTGTGTCGGCCATCAGGATCAGCGCTTTGCTTTCTTTTCGGTCTTCTTCGATGATCTTTTTTCAGATTTGGGAGCGGGCTCATCCGCCTCCTCTGTAACCTCTGCCTCCGAGAGGGTCCGGGCTTCTTCCTCCTCTGGTTCTTCTTCGATTTCCTCCTCCTCTTCCTCTTCCCCTTCGTCCTCTTCCTCCTCCTCTTCTTCCTCCTCCTCTTCTTCTTCCCTTTCTCCGTCAGATACTTCTGCCGTCTCTTCCGCTTGTTTCACCTCCGCTTCCTCTTCTTCTTCAACTACCTCAGCCTCCTCTAGCCCTGTCTCAAGCAGATTAATCAACTCACGGAGTTTCTGTTCGTTGAGCCCCTGGATCGTCAAGAGGTTAGAGAAGCTCGCCTTCAAGACTTCCTGCGCTGAGTTGTAACCGGCGGCAACGAGTTTCCCATAAAGCTCCTCACCAATTTCCTCCTTGAACTCGGAAAGCTCGATATCATACTCCACTTCAGGCTTCTCCTTGATCGGAACAATCGTATAGCCTGTTAGCTTCGATGCCAGACGGATATTCTGGCCGTTCCTTCCAATTAACAGAGACATTTGGTCGTTCGGGACAAGAAGGGTTGCTGTTTTTGTTTTCTCGTCGATCTGGATCCCTTTGATTTTCGCCGGCGCGAGGGCCCGTTGAATGTAAACCATCGGGTCTTCACTGTAGTTGATGACGTCAATGTTCTCGTTGTTCAATTCTCGCACGATGGAATGAATCCGGACCCCTTTCATACCGACGCAGGCCCCAACAGCATCGATGCGGTCGTCGTGGGATTCTACCGCCACTTTTGCCCGTTCGCCCGGCTCGCGGGCAATCGCTTTGATCTCGATGATCCCGTCATAAATCTCAGGGATCTCGATTTCAAACAGTTTCGCAAGAAACTTCGGGTCAGCCCGCGAGATGATCACGATCGGATTTCCAGAATTCTTCCTTACCTCCTTTATGATCGCGCGAATCGTTTCCCCTTTCTTGTACCGCTCCTTGTAAATCTGCTCGTTCTTCGGAAGGATTAATTCGTTCCGATTATGGTTGACGAGGATCTCGTTCTTCCGGATTTGATAAATCTCTCCAACGACGATCTCTCCGATCGAGCTCGTGTATTCGTTGTAGATCAGCTCCTTCTCGATTTCTTTGATGCGCTGGTTCAGGTTTTGCTTCGCACTGATTACCAAGCGCCGCCCGAAGGAGGAGAGATCCACGATCTCCACAAATTCATCTCCTATCTGGAGGTCTTCATCGGACCGGGATCGGGCAGTCTCAAGATCGATCTCTGTGTTCGGATTCGTGACAGTCTCGACGACTTGTTTCTCAAGGTAGATCTCGATGTCCCCTTTATCCATGTTCACCACGACCTCGAACTTCGCGTCTGGTCCGAACTTTTTCCGCACCATCATTCCAAAGACATCTTCTACAATCCCTGCAAGGATGTCTTTGTCAATCCCTTTCTCACGGACCATCTGCGAGAACGAATCAACGATTTCGTAGTTCATGTTCTTCTCCTTCGAACGAGATATTCTCTAATGGCCTTCTGTACGAGTTGTCCGAAACTCTATCTCCACTTTCGATTCTTCAATGGAATGGAAGGGGATCGTGATATCTTCCATGCTCCCTGAGGCCGCAAGAGTAATCGCCTCTTCTTCCACTCGAATCAGCTTCCCGGTCAGTGTTTTGACGTCGCTCCCAACGTGGTAACGAACTTTAAGTTTTCTGCCGATGTTCTTCCCGTACTGACGCCGGAACTTCAATGGCCGATCAAGCCCCGGCGAGGAAACAACGAGGTTGTATCTTCCGGCAATCAACCTCTCTTGATCAAGGCGGTAAGAAAGCTCCCGGCTAATTCTCGCGCACTCATCCGCTGTTATGCCACTATCGGTATCGACGAACACCTCCAGGACTTGACTGTCCCGTTGACCACGTAGGCACAGATCAACGACGAAAGCATCGTGGTCACCCGCGACATCTTCCGAAATTTCTTGAACTCTCGATAGAACACCAGAGTTTCTGAGCAAGGAAAAAACCCTTTCAAAAAAAATAGCCCACAAAAACCTCCTGGGCTATCACGACAAGCTCCAAAAACCGATCTTAATATAAGAACCCAAATCCTCAGAAGCAAGTCAAAAACTGATTAATTATTCCCAAAGGAACTAATCCCGGAGAACTCAGCTTTTAACCCAATCTCTGCCGGAATTCGACCTTTTGAGGGTGAAAATCCTCTCTGTTGGCAGCGATGCCATGTACAAATAGAAAGGTAATTTGTAGGGAAGGCTTTGATGCGAGGCAAATTCCACTCCCAAGATTCACTTCTACCTCCGACGTATCTTTCCAATACTCGACTTGCTCATTACGAGATCAAAAACTATATTGAGCCACGATTTGAAACTTTCCACATTCTCGAATGAACCCAGTCGCTCTTATCACGGGAGGTAGCCGCGGCATCGGACGCGGGATCGCCATTGAGCTTGCAAAGCTTGGCTACAATCTCATCATCAACTTCGCAAGGAACAAATCAGCAGCAAGTCAGACACGCAGCGATTGTTTGTCGACTGCACGATCGAGGAAAAAGACAATCAGAGCTGAGATCTGCCAGGCAAACATCGCAAAGTCAGCCGACCGGGAGCGACTGATCGAATTTGCCAAGAAAAAGTTTCACCGACTCGATTTGCTCGTGAACAACGCAGGTATCCCGCCGAAGGTGCGCAGAGACATTCTTGAAGCAACAGAGAAAAGCTTTGATGAAGTGATTGGCACAAACTTGAAAGGCCCATACTTCCTTACCCAAAAGGTAGCTAATTGGATGATTGCGCAGCGGTCAAGAAACAAGGAGATGAGGCCAAAGATTGTGTTCATCGGTTCGATTTCTGCTGAAGCCGTCAGTATAAATCGAGGGGAATATTGTGTATCGAAGGCAGGTCTATCAATGACAGCAAAACTGTATGCAGTGCGTCTAGCAGAGCACGGCATCAACGTCTATGAAATCCGTCCGGGAATCATCGAGACTGACATGGTCGCAGCGGTCAAGGAGCAGTATGACCGTCTCATCAGCAAAGGAATTTCCCCGATCAGACGATGGGGACACCCAGAGGACATTGGAAAGATCGTCGCCGCGATCGCACAAGATCTGTTGCCATTTAGCACTGGAGAAATCATCTACGCCGACGGCGGGCTTCATATCGAAAGACTCTAAGACGAAGCATGTTGAAGATAGATTACACAATCACCGCGAAAACTCTGGCTCCGAAAATCGAACGGCTGTTCGAGTTGTCTGCGGCAAAGATTTCCTCTCTCATGAAAACTTGGGACGTGAAGAACGGTGCTCCTGTTATCACCGTCAAAGGAAAATACACAACGCGTGCTTGGACGGAATGGACTCTAGGGTTCCACTACGGTTCTGCACTTCTGCAATTCGATGCAACCGGAGAGAAGAGATTCCTGGAACTCGGCCGCAGAGAAATTCTGAAACGGATGCCAGCCTACGTCACACACATGGGTGTGCACGACCACGGGTTCAACGTGATCAGCACATACGGGAACTTACACCGCTTGATGCGGGAGGGAAGGATCCCGTATAATGAATGGGAGAGAAATTTCTATGGCCTCGCATTGAAGTGCTCAGGAGCCGTGCAGGCCGCTCGATGGACCCAGACAAGCGACGGGACCGGCTACATATATTCATTCAATGGACCGCACTCGCTTTTCATTGATACAATGCGCTCGTTGAGATCACTCGCCCTCGCTCACCAACTTGGACAGGTCCTGAAAGTGGATGGAGATCACAGCATCTGCCTCCTCGAGAGATTGATCCGCCACGCTCAGGCAACCGCGAAGTATAACGTCTATTATGGCAAAGGCCGGGATAGGTTCGACGTCAGAGGGCGCGTGGCGCATGAGTCCATTTTTAACGTCAAGACCGGGGCGTATCGCTGCCCGAATTCCCAGCAGGGCTACTCCCCTTTCACCACCTGGACGCGTGGCCTTGCATGGGCGATGCTCGGCTTCGCCGAGCAGCTGGAGTTTCTCGAGACAGTGTCGGACGAAGAGTTGAAAGAATACCGAGGTCGGAGGGGGATCACTAGCACGATGATGAAAGCTGCCCGTGCGACGTGTGACTATTACATTGAGAATACACCAACGGATGGCATTCCGTACTGGGACACCGGAGCACCCGGACTTGAGAGGATGGGAGATTACCTTAACAAGCCCGCTGATCCATTCAACGATTTCGAGCCAGTGGACAGCTCAGCGGCCGTTATTGCTGCGCAAGGACTGCTGCGGTTCGGGCGGTTTCTAAGACAGAAAGGACTGCAGAAAGACGGACAGAAGTATTACAATGCGGCTCTTACTGTGGCGAGAGTTCTCTTGGATGTCCCTTATCTTTCAACTCGTACTCATCATCAAGGCCTCATTCTTCATTCGGTGTATCATCGTCCAAATGGCTGGGACTTCATCCCTCGAGGATCACAGGTGCCAAACGGCGAGTCATCAATGTGGGGAGATTATCATGCGATAGAGCTGGGGCTGATGATCCTGAGGGAAGCGAGGCGAGATACCTACCCGACATTCTTCGATCCTGAATAACTTAGATTTCCCCGTCTTGGGAGTGCGAGACTTCAGTCTCGCGCCAAGCAATCGGTTGCCAACCAAGGCACCCTTGCACTTGCGACAATGCACCGAAGGTGTCCCGTTGGGAAATTGTCGCACTCCGGCCGCATTCGCTAAAATCTCTTCTCCAAGAAATTCTTCAGAATCTTCTTGCCCGACTCTGTGGCTATGGACTCAGGATGGAACTGCACACCGATGGTGGGGAACTCCTTGTGCCGAACTCCCATGATCAAGTCATCATCCGTCCAAGCTGTAACTTCAAGACAATCGGGGAGTGACTTCCGATCGATGATGAGGGAATGGTACCTCGCCCCCACAAGGGGCGATTCGATTCCCTGCAGGATCGACTGTCCGGTGTGATGAATCTGGGAGGTCTTTCCATGGACGACCTTGGGGGCACGAACAATTCTCCCGCCAAACGCCTCTCCAATTGCCTGATGACCCAAACAGACGCCGAGAATCGGCAAACCGATGTGCAGCTCTCGAATCGCCTCCACAGAAATTCCAGCTTCTTTCGGCGTGCATGGCCCAGGTGAGATGATGAGTGCGTCCGGCTTCATCTCCTTGATCTCGTCGACTGTGATCCTGTCGTTGCGCACAACGGTCATCTCAGCCCCAAGCTCGCCTAAGCGCTGGACGAGGTTGTAGGTGAAGGAGTCGTAGTTGTCGATGATAAGGAGCATGGGTCAACTCTATTCAAACCCTCACCCCCGTCCCCTCTCCCAAATTGGGAGAGGGGTGTCCGGAGGACGGGGTGAGGTCTGATCAACCAGCATTTGCACCGCAGCGAGATTCGCAGCTAACTTATCGAGCGTCTCCTGATACTCTCTCTCAGGAACGGAATCCGCCACTATCCCAGCTCCCGCCTGAAAGTGGGCAACTCCATCCTTAATGACAATCGTCCTGATGGCGATGCAAGAATCAAGATTGCCTGAAAAATCCAAGTAACCAATCGCTCCACCGTATATTCCCCTTCTTGTCGGCTCAAGCTCAGCGATGATCTCCATCGCCCGTATCTTCGGAGCGCCTGTGAGAGTTCCTGCCGGGAAACAAGAGTACAGAGCATCGAGAGCCGTCAAATCCTTCCTCAGCCTCCCCTTCACATTGGAGACGATGTGCATGACGTGAGAGTACTTCTCCAAAACCATGAATCGATTCACGCCGACTGTCCCAAAGTCGCTGATCCTCCCGATATCATTTCGGCCAAGATCAACCAACATCAAATGCTCCGCACGCTCCTTCTCATCGGCGAGCAACTCTTCGGCCAATCTCTCATCCTCCTCCGGGCTTTTCCCGCGTGGTCTTGTCCCGGCAATGGGCCGCGTTTCGACGATGTCAGTCTCGACCCTCACGAGCATCTCCGGTGAAGAGCCGATCACGTGTGCATCATCGATCCGAAGATAGTACATGTAGGGAGACGGGTTGATCGATCGAAGGGTTCGGTAAACATCGAATGGCTCCAACGAAACTCGCTGATCGACCCGCTGGGATAAAACGACTTGAAAGATATCTCCGTCAAGGATGTACTCCTTGCAACGAGCCACTTTCGCTAAGAACTCATCCCGAGTGATCGTGTAGCGAGGGCTCTCCAAAGTAGTCGCAGATGAGAAATCCGTACGCACATTCTGGCGAAGGGCCTCCCGCAACCTTCTGACTTTCATGGCCGCGGCCTGATAGCATTCCTGCAGCGACGATGGCGAGCCGTCGGGAAAAGCATTTACGATGATGAAGATTTTCCTCTGCAGATTGTCAAACACCAGAAGCGTGTCGAAGAACATCAGCAAGATGTCCGGGAGACCCAAGTCGTCGACCATCGCAGATGGGATCTCTTCTACAAGCTGGACAGACTCGTACCCGAAGTACCCCACCGCCCCACCCGAGAAACGCGGAAGGCCTTGAATCCGAACCGTCTTCATCTTGGAGAAAATTTTCTTGAGCACCTCTAAGGGGTGGTTTTGTTCTTCCAACATTTCAGCAGTGATTGGACAGTCTTCCCGCAATGGCCGGAGTTTAAACGTCGATCCCCTCGCCTCAAAAATCATGAATGGGTCGACCCCGAGGAATGAATAGCGTGCGATCGTCTCCCCGCCTTCAACGCTTTCGAGCAGGAAAGAATGTAAGCTTTCGCGCCGAATCTTGAGATACGCCGAAACGGGTGTGTCCGTATCTGCAAGAAGGATGTCCACAACGGGGATTACATTTCCCGTCGCCGAAAGTTGAACAAATTGGTCAAAAGGGGTAATCATCTGCCACCCGCAAGAACGATTGCAAGACTATGGCCAATCGATCTCGGCGTTTTCACCCTCGAAGTTCTCAACTAAGCTTCTAAAGTCATATTTGATTGGAACTGGTTCGTTCGTCGTTGGATCAAGCCAGACGTGGACATTCGTATTCTCCGCAATCAGTTTGCCCGTCTCGTGATGAATAATCAACCCCTCCATCCCAAAACTCGAATGCTTTACAAAGGAAACCCGTGTATAGACATCCAAGAGATCGTCAAAGCGAGCAGGGGAAACATAGGTGAGGTTGTTTGTCGCGAGAACTACTCGGAAATCGTTCTGGATTGAATCAAAATTCAGTGTGATACCGAGGTTCTTAAAATACTCGACTCTCCCAACCTCAAAGTAGAGGGAGTACACCGCATTGTGGACAATTCCCTGCCAGTCGATTTCGTAGTTCCTGACGCGGAGCTGGGTTTTGTGTCTAAACTTCGAAAGATCCATCGTGACTGCTGCAGGGATCAATTTGTTTCGCAGAGGATTACTAAAGGGGGAAGGTGTCGCCCTCAGTCTCTTTCATTTATTGTGGAATATTTTGCTCAGGAGAACAACCTATTGAACACTTCGACCGCTTTCCTCACATCTTCGAATGAAACATCCATATGCGTCACAGCCCGGATGCTCGTGTAGGTCCCGAGAGTAACCAGAACACCGTTCTCTCGAAGAATCCTGATGATATCAGCGGGGCTTTTTCCAGTTTTCTCAACGTTGACGAGAACAATGTTTGTCTGCACACTGGCGAGGTCAACCTGAAGGGTCTTCAGTTTGCCGATTTCTCGAGCAAGATACTTCGCCTTCTCATGGTCTTCTTTCAAGCGAGGTATATTGTGCTCGAGTGCATACAGAGCACCCGCAGCGATGATTCCTGCCTGGCGCATCCCGCCGCCATAGATTTTCCTGTAACGTCGGACTCGCTCGATGAAATCGGCCTCGCCGGCAACGGCGGAGCCAACGGGTGCGCCGAGACCCTTCGAGAAACAGACGGAGACGGAATCACAGTACTTTGCATACTCTTTCGGTTCAATTCCAGTTTCGACGCATGCGTTCCAGATTCGGGCGCCGTCCAGATGCATCTTGATACCGGCATCAAGGGCAAGCTCGCGGATGCGCTTGATTTCATCAAGAGGAAAAATAGTACCGCCAGCCCGGTTGTGGGTGTTCTCGATGCAGATGAGGCGGGTTCTGGGCATATAGTACGCTTTCGGCCGGATCGCCCGTTTGATCTGCTCAGCAGTTATGACACCGTGCTTGCCTTCGATTGGATAAATCTGGACGTTCGAGACCATCGCCGGGGCGACCGTCTCATAGTTGAAGATGTGGGCTTCTCGTTCGAGAATTACTTCGTCTCCAGGTTCCGTGTGTGCTTTGATGGACATCTGGTTGCCCATCGTCCCGCTCGGGACGTAGATTGCCCTTTCCTTCCCCAGGGCCGCAGCGACTTTTTCTTGCAGCAGGTTCACGGTAGGATCTTCGCCGAACACGTCATCACCGACGGGTGCCTCAGCCATCGCTTTCCTCATTTCGGGGGAAGGTTTTGTCACAGTGTCACTTCGTAGATCGATGAAATCGGTTTCGCTCAATTTAGGAATCTCCTTTGTGTGTCATCACTTCGAGTACGGGTTTGAAACAGATCTCGTACGAGTTGCTGCCCGACGGGACTTACAGTAGTTATGAGTACCGGTAGGGTGATAGCTCTACGCGTTCGATCCTGGAATCACGATTCTCCGTGCTGTGTACCCCTCCGTGATCGTGGCAAGAGTGTTCGGGCTAGCGCCCCCAGAAGTACGAGCACTCCAATTCCAGCGCAAGCTCTCGCAAACACATCTCCGTGCCTCGAGTAGAATGTCTCCTCGTTGGACAATTGAACATCCCCAACGATGGACGCTTGGGTGAACATGTCGCGCTTATCATAGACTCTTCCATACTTGTCGATCAAACTTGAGACACCGCCATTCGCGCAACGGGCGACCGATCGCCTGTTCTCGATGGCGCGCAGGACTGCATACTGAGCGTGCTGATACGGTCCTGAAGTGTTTCCGTACCAGCTGTCATTCGTGACCACCACAAGGAACTGTGCACCCTTGCGCACGAAGGCCGCAACTAAATCGGGATAAATCGACTCATAGCAGACCATCGCGGAGAATTTCACAGTCGAATCCCCACGCTTCAAGACAAACACGGTCGTGTCGCGACCGATTCCCCAGCCGCTGATGCCCACGTTCCACTTGACGGCTTCTACGAGGAAGCTGAGATACTCAGCGTACGGGACGCGCTCACCAAATGGGACAAGCCTCATTTTCGCATACTTCTGTACCCTCTCCGACCCAGGCTCCAGCAGCATGATCGCGTTGAAATCGTCATACCGAATTCCTGTCCCGGCTACGACCTTGCTGCCCCTGGGCGCATCTTGACCGTCGTAAAAAACAATGTCAGCAAATCCGGTGAGAAGCGCAAGACCGAGGGAATCTATCTTTTCCTTTAAGCCGTGAAAAATCCCAATATACCTCCCGGAAAAAATCCTGAACGAGATCGCCGTCTCCGGCCAGACAACCAGCTCAGGTTGGTCTCCCACAAGAGATTCCGTTTGATTCAGATACAACCGGACCAGTTCCTCCGGTCCCAGGGTCCACTTCTTCCAGGGATCCACATTAGGCTGTAGGATGCCAACCCGGACGCGAACTCCATTTGGGTTATCACGAGCGTGTCGGAGAAGCATCCTACCGTGAATTCCTGGCAGAAGAACCACAGTGATGAGAGCAACGGTGGTGGAAAGGCCCTTGACCGAGAGGACCTTCCATTCCCTTGAAAGAACTTTTTGCAGTAGAAGATACAGGAGGGCATTCACTCCCACGATCCAGAACGTGATCCCATACACCCCTGTGTAAGTAATGAATTGAATCCTCTCGACCGCATAAGTCTGTGTATTCCCAAGCGTCAGCCACGGAAAACCTAACTCTCCCAGCGAGTGAAGCCAGTCGAACCCAGCCCAGAAGAAAGGTGCCGCGAAAAGTGCGATCAAGTTTCCCAAAACCTTTCGTACGAAAAAGAATCCAAGAGCAGGAACAAGGAAGAAAAATGGATGGATAACGATGACTGCCGCCCCACCAAGCATCAAGAACATGTCATTGCGATGAGTGTACCCGCCAATCCAATAAAGAGTAATGACGTTCAAAACAAGAAAGGCCAAATACCCATAGCGAACGACATCGCCGTACCTTTCGAGCCTCTCGAAGAGAAAGAAAAGCGGCACAAGCCCGACACACGCCAGCAAGCCAAGGCGAAGCGGTGGGAAGGAGAGTCCGAGCAGAAATCCCGTCAGGCAAGCCAATGTGACTTTCTGGCTTTTCTTCATACCTCATCGAATTTCTGGTTCGAGCGGCGCTCTCGACACTTCGGCGAGAACCTCTGCACCTGCAACCAGAGAAGGATCACAAGAAGAGCGATGAGCCCTCCAATCAAGGCCCCGCCTACAATATCGGACGGATAGTGAACCCCGACATACGGCCTCGAGAGGGCAACGAGAGCAGCATAAGACATGAATGCCCAGGTCCACCGCCGATAATAGTAGGAAAAGAGGGTCGCAGCCGCAAAGCTGTTTACTGCATGAGAGGATGGAAATGACAGACCCGTCCCGCATGGGACAAGGAGTCTCACATCATG
>JBBIJH010000080.1:0-11321 GCA_037446075.1 Ignavibacteriales bacterium | reverse complement strand
GAATCTGAACTTGTCGGTCGACCAGATGGGAAAGCCCCTGAATCTTCTCCATGAGATATCGTTTTCGCTACAGGAGAGGGAGACGCTTATCCTTGTCGGGGAGAGCGGCAGCGGGAAGACAACACTCGCCAGGGCGTTGACCAAGCTGTTTCCGTCGAGGTCAAACATCAGGATTACCGGCGAGGTCCGTTTCGAGGGTTATGACCTCTTGCAACTTGGCGCTGAGCTTCTCCGTGACGTGGAGCCGGATTCGGTATATTTTTCAAGAGCCTGCCTCCGCTCTCAACCCTACGTTGCAGATCGGGACTCAATTCCGGCTCGCGGCCTCTCGATTTCCGCCGGCAATGGATCCCAGACCCAGATCGCATGACGATTTCATCGAAGGCCTCCTTGCCCGAGTTGGGGTAGAGCAACCAGCCGAAGTCCTCTCGTGCTACCCACACCAACTGAGTGTCGGGACCCTCCAACGCATTCTCATCGCGATGGCGATCGCGCCGAACCCAAGGTTACTCATTGCTGACGAACCTACGAGTGCGGTAGACGCCAGTATGCGGATTCAGATTCTTGATCTCCTGAGGAACCTCTGTGAAGAAGGTGAGATGGGATTGTTCCTCATCACCCATGACCTGTCGCTCGCGCGGCAATACGCTGATAGAGTTGCCGTTCTATATGCAGGCCGGATAGTCGAGATGGCACAGGCAGAGGAATTCTTCAAAGAGCCATTCCACCCGTACTCATGGCTACTCGTGGAATCTATGCCAAGCACCGAATCTTCTCTGCCGCACATGCCAACAGTACCCGGAACAATTCCAAGTGTGGATGATCTCCCGGCGGGTTGCAAGTTCAGCCCCAGGTGCTTCAAAGTTCAGGATGATTGCCGGATTGAGGAGCCCGCACTGATCTCCGTAAGAGAAATGAGGAGTGTTCGATGTCCCTACTGGAAGTGAGCAACCTTCGCTTTTCGATCGACAAGCGCTTTCTTCTTTGCAAAAGGAGGAAAGAAATCCTCAGAAGCGTAAGCTTCTCACTCGATGCGGGATCTACACTTGGACTGATCGGTGAGAGCGGGAGTGGGAAAACGACGATCGCAAAATGCCTGGCGGGAATTTACGAGCCATGCGGTGGTACGATCAACTTTCGCGGCCTAAACCTCTATCCGGAGACAAAAAGCCGAAAGGCCCTCGGCCCAAAGATTCAACTCCTTTTCCAAAATCATGCCGCATCCCTCGACCCTCGACTGACCGTAAGAGAGTCGCTCGTGGAAGGAGTGCCAGAAAAAGACGATCGCCTCATTGAGGAGGCTATCACAAAGTTCATATCTATGGTCGGTCTTCCTGAAGATGTCTTAGTCAGATATCCGCATCAACTTAGTGGAGGTCAACGACAAAGGGTGGCACTTGCGAGGGCGCTTTCCGTATCTCCTCAACTGTTGATTCTCGATGAGCCAACCTCGGCCCTCGACTCGCTCACCCAAATTCAGATCCTGAAAATGGTCGTCGCTTTGCAGAAGCAGACCGCGATGGCTATCCTTTATATCTCGCATGATATACTGACATCCTCCCTCGTGTGTGATTCGATCGCAGTCTTGCACGAAGGAGTCATTGTGGAGCAAGCCGCAGCAAGGATCCTACTTCAACAACCGCGGCACCCGTACACTCGACGGATTCTTCAGGCGACGCTTGTACAGACTCCGCCCCGCAACAATCACCGGGCCGAGAAAAACTAGGCTAGTAGTTGGTAGGATCGCTACCGTGGTATCAGCAGGGCATCCCCAGGATGGATCCCTCGCTCGGTATGCGGGTTCAAACGGCGGAGACTTGACAGATCAACACCAAACCTCCGGGATATCCCCCACAGTGTATCTCCCTCCTTCACGATATAGCGTTCAGGCTCTCCAGAGCTTCCGCCTCTCTCCAGTGAGAGAGATAGCTGACGGATGGCCAGTCTCTGGCCAACGCTTAGCTCGTCCGATTTCAGGTTGTTCCAATCCTTCAACTCTTGAACCGTCACACCATACCTCTGAGCGATTTTCCAGAGATTCTCCCCCGATTTCACGTGGTGGGTTGACTGCACGGTTCTTGGAGCTGGATCAAAATTTCCTGAGCCAGTCTGCTCAGATGAGGCTGCAGCTTCTCCGCCCGTTCGAGCTTCTTCAGTTGGAACCATATTAGCAGCGAGCACAGCCGTGTCCCGGCTCACCCAAACGGCGAGGGTTTCCCCTTCGTGGATTACGCTCCCATATCCGATGTTGTTCCAGTTCCGGAGATCGCTCATGCGTACCGAATAAATCCCCGCGATCTTACTCAGGGTTTCTCCTTTTTCAACTCGATGAAGAACTTTCGTCCGGTCCCCGGGAGGCCTCAGCGCTGTTCCCTTCGACTTCCTCGCTCCTGCGAAAGATGCTTCACTCGGGGCCGTTCTCTCCCAGGGTATCGGGATGAGGAGATTCTTCCCGATAGAGAGCTTTCTTGGATCGGAAAGCCGGTTGATCTCCGATAAGGCGGCAATCGGAACACCGTACCTCCTTGCAATTCCTCGCAGTGTCTCGCCACGCTTTACTTGATGAACGGCCCAATTCCGCTTTTGCGAATCCGGAACCCTCTTGAAGTTTGCTGCAAAAATCTCGCCTCGCCCCCGAGGGATGCGGAGCCTGTATCCTTGAGAACTATGTGGAGTATAAGGCTGTAAGAGTTCAGGATTGAGTTCTTTGAGCGTCTCCACGTCTGTCTCCGCACATCGAGCGAGCACCTTTAGATCAACACTACCTCGAATTCTCACAGTGTCGAACTGTTGGCTGTCGAATGTCTCCACATGTGCAAATCCAAAATCCATCGGTCTCATGCCCATCAATGCAACGGCGATGAATTGCGGAACATAGTTTCTCGTTTCGCGTGGTAGATGTCTCCGCAAACTCCAGAAGTCATTCGTCCTACCGCGGTTGATGGCGCTCTCGATACGAAGGGGGCCAGCATTGTAGGCGGCGAGTGCCAGATACCAATCACCGAATCGGTTAAAGAGGTCTTTAAGATGGCGTGCTGCAGCGTACGTTGCCTTTTCAAAGTCACGGCGTTCATCCAGCCAGAAGTTTACTTGCAGATCGTACAGTCGTCCCGTCCCTCGGACGAACTGCCATAAACCGACAGCCTTCGCCCACGAGCGGGCCAAAGGGTTCAATCCACTCTCGATCATTGACAGATAAACCAGTTCCTCCGGCACGCCTTCAGCCTGGAAGACTCTCTTCATCAATGGAAAATACTTGCCGGAAAGCTGCAGCCAGCGTTCAAAGTGGGCGCGCCCTTTCTGCTGGAAAAAGACAATGTTCTTTTCCACCAGATAATTCAGGACTAATGGAATCTGAGTCTTGACGGGGACTTCGGCGGGTACAATGGCGTTGCTGACATCAATGGAGTCGACCTCGTTGATCAGTTTTTCTCGAAGAGCAAAAACAGAACTCTCCGGGCTGAGCCGGTCGATCGAGGTAATGTACTTTTCGTAGTCCTCAATGACGGCGCGACGTAGGTCACTATACTCGGCGCCTTTGGAGACCTCCAAATCTTCACTCAAGTCCAGGAGAATGTCAATTGCCTTCTCGAACTCTCGCGCGGAAAGCGTCGAATCTTGAGCGCTTTGCGCCTGGAGTGCGAGCAGATAGTGGCGACGTGCCTGTTCCAGTTTGTCCCCAGATGTCCCGTTTCCATTGGGCATGAGGGAATCTGAAGCTGGAGGATCCTTGATGATCTCATAAGTCGTGACTACATCGGAAACCACTGACGGGACTGAGTCCGGTAAATCTGAGGATGTGGACGAAGGGGCGCCGCTTGGCTGAGAGCTGGTACAGGAAACAAGCGAGGCGACTACACCAATGAGCGTGAGGCGAAGAGGCAAGTCCCTGAGCATTTTCCCCCTAATGTTGCTCGTTCGTGCTACGGTCTTGTCGGCAAATATATCTTCACGTAAATTGAAAGTCAAGAAAAATCTGCCGCGAGAAGGACAAAAGCGGAAGGGCCCTGGCGAGCTAAACAAGAAAGCGCTAAAACCTACCTCAACCTAGAATGGATACGCTCTGATGGGTTCAATACAGAGTACACTTCGGTTACTGAGTTTGTATCCGGCTGTCGTGGAGGCAAGCTTATTTCAGATACTCCAACAGTACGCGTCCTACGGTTGTGTTGTCCACGATTCCAGTAAGCCGATCAGCTCCGGGCCCCATGGCAAAGAGCGGAACCATTGCCCCCGTGTGGTCAGAAGTCGTAAAGGCACCCATGACTCTTCTTTCAGCGAGTGAACCTCCATTGAGGGCATAACCTCCAGTCTCGTGGTCCGCGGTAACGATGACAAGAGTGTGACCGTCCTTCTCCGCAAACCGGACCACCTCACCGACTGCGTCATCAAAATCTGCGGTCTCGATCATAATCTGGTCCGATTTGTTATCGTGTGCTGCCCAATCGATTTGCGAGCCCTCGACCATCAAGAAGAAATGGCTTTTCTGGCGTGACAAGAACTCCAGCGCTGTCTTTGTCATCTCCCGCAAGGATGGCTTCCGGGTCTGCGCGTTTCCTACGTGGTTCTCGGCAAAGAGGCCTAAGAGCTTCTTCGCTTGCCCCAAATTGAGCGAACGGAAGGATGAATACGTCGAGACATATGTGTATCCCTTCTTCATCATCTCCTGAATCAGGTTTCTGCCATCTTTTCTTCTTCCTCCGAGATTTATGGGCATGAACCAGCCCCAACCGCTCCCGAGCAACAAATCAGCTTCGCTCGATGCAATCTGTTCAGCAATCTCAAGCTCCATTTTTCGGGACGGCACGTGCGCGAGGAAAGCCGCCGGAGTCGCATGAGTTATGCTGCACACGACGACAATGCCCGTTTTCTTTCCCCTCTTCTTCGCTCTCTCAAGCACCGTCTCCACTCTGGACGAATCAGATCCAACTCCGATTGCTCCGCTGAAGGACTTTACTCCGGTGCTGAACGCCGTCGCTGCCTCTGCAGACTCGATGACGTAGTTCTTACGACCGGGGTGCGTGAGTACCAAACCAAGGTTCTTAAACTTTTCCAATTCCAGAGTACCTTTGTACGTTCTCGCCGCCGTCACATGGCTCACCCCCATCCCGTCACCAATCATGAGGATGATGTTCCGTGGAACTGTGTGCGTTTGTGCGACGGCAACAAGACTAAGAACAAGGAGCGAGACAACCACTTTCCAAGCTTTCACGAGTTCCTCCAATTGAGTGGAAAAAAGCGGCAGCGTTAGACCAACACTCCAGCAAACAGGCAACTAGCCAACGGAGCACGCTAAGATGTCATGGGACCCTCCTTCCCACCTGAAAAGTTAGATACGGAGGTGGGCGTATTTCTTCCTCAAAGTAGATCGAGCGAACGGGTAAAGCACCTGCTGGAATAGAGTGAAGCTATGCATCCGACGAAGTAAGCTGAGACCATACTCCACATCCTTCACTCTATCCATCAAGTTGAGGTAGCCCCGCCCGATGAACTTTTCCCACAGGTACCTATTCACAAGCGACGCGCGCAGCTTCCTGCGAAAATATTTATCTGCCTCGGCTTCATAATTCCTTCCCTCAATGATACACTTCGCTGCAAGATAGCCGGAAGTAATCGCATCTCGAATTCCAAATCCCCACAGAAAATCCTGAATTCCGGCGGCTTCTCCGACATAGAGCCTGCCATTCGACTGAAAAACATTCTTTAATGAAAAGCCCCCGATGCCGCCTACCTGCTTCCCATCTCGAACATCAAGCCCGATCAGATTACGGAATACCTCCCTCGTATGATCGAAACATTCCCCAACTGACTCGAAGCGATCAAACAACACTGTGCACATGCAACCGTATCCTTTCGCTACGATCAAGTATGCATATCCCTTGTATGCAGCTGCATCATTGATCAAGCCGATTGCCATGTCCGGCAGATCAGTTTTGAACACAAGACCCTTGTCCACCGCGAAGATCTCCTTTGAGATGGGACCAGTGGCAATGATATCCCCTTCCTCTTCCGTGAGAGCAGTATCGAAATGGAAAACGACTCCAGACTCAAGCGCTTGTCGCTTTAAGGACTGATCCAGACTGTCCGCGTCAACCCCGCGCTTTACTGCATAGAAGAGTGGCCGCTGGAATTTGAAACACTCCGATCGAGTACCGTTCGTGACTGTTACTTCATGGAATGGCGTGAAAGGAAAATCAAGGAGGAGGTTCATCCGAGCAATTTCTTGCAGCACGTCTTCCTTTCTTGACCAATTCTCTAAGCCTTCAAGGTCACCATGAAACCGCTGTCCGCAATCGCCGTTCTTCTCAAAAACATGGACCTCGTGACCAGCCTTGGCCAGATTGATCGCCGCTGCCAGTCCCGACGGACCTGAGCCGATAATCGAAATCGATTTCATCCTGAACCCTGCATCCTACGTCCTGAGTCCTTCACAGTGGAATATTCCCATGCTTCTTCTTCGGATTCGTATCCACCTTGCTGTCCAACATGTTCAGCGCACGGATCAATCGAGGTCTTGTCTCCCACGGCTCGATGACATCGTCGATGTAGCCACGCTCCGCCGCGATGTAAGGGTTAGCAAACTTCTCGACATACTGTGCCAGCTTCTCTTCAAGCGCTTTGGCTTTGTTCTTCGCTTTGGCGATCTCTTTCTTGAAGATGATTTCCACCGCACCTTTCGGACCCATCACAGCGATCTCCGCGGTTGGCCATGCGTAGTTCACGTCACCTCTGACGTGCTTGGAGTTCATCACGTCGTACGCACCGCCGTACGCCTTGCGGGTAATGACGGTTACTTTTGGGACGGTCGCCTCGCAGAAAGCGTATAGAAGCTTAGCTCCGTGCTTGATGATCCCGCGCCATTCTTGATCTGTTCCTGGCAAGAATCCGGGAACATCCTCGAACACCACGAGAGGAATGTTGAAGGCGTCACAGAATCGGACGAAGCGGGCCCCTTTAATCGAAGAGTCGATGTCAAGGACACCTGCGAGCACCGAAGGCTGGTTCGCTACGATCCCAACCGACCTACCTCCCAAGCGAGCAAATCCGACGATGAGGTTCTGGGCATACTGTTCGTGCACCTCAAAGAAATCTCCCCCATCGACAACTAACCGGATTACTTCCTTCATGTCGTAGGGCTTTGTAGGACTATCTGGAATGATGAAATTCAACCGCTCTTCACGTCGTTCAGGTGGATCGTCATTCTTGACAAGAGGCGGGTCGGAGAGATTATTAGATGGGAGATAACCCATCAATTTTCGTATGCCGTCCAGACATTCCTCCTCGGTCTTGCAAGCGAAATGAGCCACTCCACTCTTCGATGCGTGTGTCAACGCACCGCCAAGCTCCTCGAAGGTTACATCCTCATGCGTAACGGTCTTCACCACTCCCGGGCCCGTGACGAACATATAGCTCGTGTTCTCCACCATGAAGACGAAGTCGGTGATCGCCGGGGAGTACACCGCGCCGCCTGCACACGGTCCCATAATAGCCGAGATCTGAGGAATTACACCTGATGCCAAGGTATTCCGGAGGAAAATGTCAGCGTACCCGCCGAGACTGACCACACCCTCTTGGATTCGCGCACCGCCGGAGTCATTGAGACCGATGACTGGAGCACCGACCTTCATCGCCAAATCCATGATCTTGCAGATTTTTTCCGCATGGGCTTCTGAAAGCGAGCCACCGAAAACGGTGAAATCCTGACTGAAGACAAAGACCAGTCGACCGTTAATCGTCCCATGCCCCGTCACGACGCCGTCGCCGTAATAGCGTTGTTTGTCCAGTCCAAAGTCGTGGGAGCGGTGACGTACAAGGAGATCGACTTCTTCGAAGCTACCGGAGTCGAGCAAGATATCCAAGCGCTCGCGAGCCGTGAGTTTCCCTTTGTTGTGTTGCTCTTTGATTCGTTCCTCGCCGCCACCGAGCGTGGCCTTCGATTTCAGCTCTCGCAAAAAGTCAAGTTTGGCTTTTGACATGAGTGCAATCAAGATAAGTGTGATGAGAACTTCTTGGAGGTCTTGAAAAGCGTGGAAGTAACTCTCTGAACTGCCGCATCCAATATAGAGAAAGAAGGAAGGAGAAGCAAGGAAGAAGATTTCGCGAAAATACAGTCTTCGAAAGGAAACGTGATCGACTACAGCCCGCGTGATTCGAAGATCGACCAGCCGAGGTACAGCCACCCGAGAAGAAACAGAACCCCACCCAGTGGAGTGATAACACCGAAGAGACGCATGCCCGTGAGACTCAGCGCATACAGGCTTCCTGAGAAAAGGAAGGTGCCAACGACGAAAAACCAGCCTGCAAGCGATACGTTGATGTTGGGCCAACGGGTAATCGCCCAAGAGACCGCCAGTAGTGCAAGTGCATGATACATTTGATATCGAACTCCGACCTCGAAGGAGTTGAAGGCCTCCGGTGAGATTCTGTTCCGGAGGGCATGAGCACCAAACGCACCCGCAGCGACGGCGATGAAGGCGGAAGAGGAACCCAAGATGAAAAACAGACGGGCCATGGAAAGTGAAACCGCTGGATCGGAACAGGAAGAAAAACTAATCCCGGATCCGACCTATCGGGTCGACAACAAGACGGTCGTACTCCTCAGACATAAGTGTAGAGGAAATCATGAAATCTGCGGAAGCTCGATTGCAGGCAACAGGAATGTTCCACAAAACGGCGATCCGTAGTAGGGCCTTGACATCGGGATCATGCGGATGCGGCTGGAGTGGATCCCAGAAGAAAATCAAGAAATCAACAATTCCCTCTGTGATTCTCGCACCGATCTGTTGATCCCCACCGAGCGGTCCGCTTTGAAGGGTCGTGATTTGAAGCCCAAGCTCTTTGCTGAGGACAGTCCCCGTGGTCCCCGTGGCGTAGAGGTCGTGTTTCGCCAGCGAATGCTTGTTAAATCGGGCCCACTCTAACAAGTCTTGCTTCATGTTGTCATGAGCAATCAGGGCAATTGCTTTCCGACTACGCATCCTTATTTGTTTGTGAGGCATTGTGTCATCCAAGAATTAGTGGATTATCTTCTCGATCACTCCTCCCCCCACGACATCATCGCCATCATAAAATACGACAGACTGCCCCGGCGTAATCGCCCGCTTCGGCTCGTCAAATACCACCTTCAGTTCTCCATCCTCAACATAATAGACCGTCGCGGGAGAGCCTTCATCTTTGTAGCGGATCTTGGCCGTGACGCGAAGTCCTCCGTTTAGCGCTTTAACCGCGATCAGGTTTACATCACGCGCTATAAGCACTCGACTCATCAGCTCCTCCTCCGTGCCAACCTCGATGACGTTGTTCTCGTAGTGGATCTTCGTCACGTAAACTGGCTGGCCCGCCGCCACGCCAACGCCGCGCCGCTGTCCAATCGTATAGAACGGAAAGCCCCGGTGCCTGCCAACTACCTTCTCTCCCAGCAAGATATCGCCACCCTTCAGCTTCTCCAGCTCGGGAAGCCGCTCCTTTAGGAATCGCTCATAATCATTATCAGCGACAAAACAAATCTCGTAGCTCTCGTGCTTGTGAGCCGTGCGAAGACCCACTTTCTGGGCGTACTCGCGGACTTCGGCCTTCGTCATCTCCCCCAGAGGAAACAAGGTCTTGCTAAGCGAATGCTGTGACAGCGCCCACAGGGCATACGACTGATCCTTTGCCCTGTCCTTGCCGCGCGACAGTATGTATCTGCCAATTCGCGGTTCGTATCGGACTTTCGCATAGTGCCCCGTAGCAATGGAGTCGGCACCAAGCGCTGTTGCTTTCCGGATCAATTCCTCCCACTTAATCCTTTTGTTGCAGATCACGCAAGGATTCGGAGTTCGGCCGTGCAGGTATTCATCGACAAAATTGTTGATCACCGTTCTCTCGAATAGCTCAGAAAAATCAAGAACATAGTGAGGGAAACCCAGCTTCGCAGCCACCATCCGAGCATCGTTGATCCCATCGAGAGAGCAACAGCTACTCTCACGACCGATGTTCCCACCAACGGCCTCGTAGTTGTAGGTCTTGATCGTCAGGCCAATGAGGTTGTAACCGCGCTCGGCAAGCATAGCCGCGGCGGCGGAGGAGTCAACCCCTCCGCTCATCGCAACAGCGA
Source organism: Ignavibacteriales bacterium (assembly GCA_037446075.1). GTDB lineage: Bacteria > Bacteroidota > Ignavibacteria > UBA10030 > JAHEZR01 > JBBIJH01. Next base: position 1,225 of record JBBIJH010000080.1, on the reverse strand, counting down.
CCGTTATGTTCTTTCTTGAAGACATAATCACAAATCAAGATACGAAAATCGGGCCTAAGTATCAAACTCAGGAAGTCGGGCGGAGGAAGGTGCGAGGTACGTTCCAACGTGCTCTTATCCTCTATCTTGCGGTCACTTCAAAACTCCCTTTTACTCGAATATCCTCCGACGAACTTCCAACCATCACCTCGATGATCCCTGCTTCGAGGATATATTTTAGGTTGCGATCGAGGTAGGAAAGATCGTCTCTCGTCAGAACAAATGCAACGCTCTTCTTCTCGTTTGGTTGCAAGCTGACTCGCTTGAAGCCTTTGAGTTCCTTCAAGGGTCTTGTCACACTCGCCACCGGATCGCGCACATACAGTTGCACGACTTCATCGCCTTTTCTGGAGCCTGTGTTCCTCACGTCAACGCTGACCTGAACTGCCTCTCCTTCCCGAATCTTCCCTGGCTTGACTTGAAGGTTGCTGTATTCGAACTTCGTGTAGCTTAATCCGTACCCGAACGGGAAAAGGGGCCGCCCACTAATATCGAGGTAGTCGTAGCCCCTGCCAGACGGTTTAAGATTATAGTAGAGCGGAACCTGTCCCACTGTCTGCGGGAAGGTGATGGGCAATCTACCACCGGGATTATAGTCCCCGAACAGAACGTCCGCTACTGCGTTTCCTCCCTCTTCGCCTGGATACCAGGCAACGAGTACTGCCGCTACCTTGTCAACCCAGTTCCTCATTGTTACAGCGCTGCCGCCAATCAACACAACGACCGTCGGGACTCCCGTATTCGCGACCGAAAGAATAAGATCCTCCTGTGCCCCCGGCAGATTCAAGTTCGCACGGTCCCTTCCCTCGCCCTCGATGATACCTGCCACGACCACTGCTACTTCGGAAGCCTTCGCAAGTGCGACTGCAGCGTCGATGTTGGCTTTCTCTTCGGCCTCCGAAATCCATCCGAGAACCATAGACGCTCCCCATTCATTCTCGTAGTACTCAATCCTCAAATCGTACGGGCGACCGGCCTCAAGGTCCAGCGAAATGAAATCCGTTGTCGGCGGACGGTCATACCAACTATCGATCAGAAGCTTGCCGTCGATATACAGACGCACGCCATCATCACTTGTGACGCTGATCCGGTACGTGCCGCTCGTATCGGGGACTAATTTTCCCGTCCATCGAATCGAGAAGTGATCGGAAGTGATCGCCGCGTCTGGGGTGCCAGCTCCCCAATC
>JBBIJH010000079.1:2008-11363 GCA_037446075.1 Ignavibacteriales bacterium | reverse complement strand
TGAAAAAGGTCTACGCCCAAGCTCACCCGAAGGCATAGGTTTCGTGTGGGTAAGGGCTGGAGAGGGAATGATGGAGAGGTCGAGTGACATCGACAGAACCATGTCAGAGAAAAGATCAGTGAAGGGTATAAGGCATGCAGATCAACATCACGGCACGCCACTTCCGAGCACCGAGATCATTAAGAGAGCATACAATCGAGAGAATCTCCAGGCTGGAGAGGTACTTCGGGGGGATCCTATGGTGTGAAGTAATTCTGAGTGAGGGGAAAAATCCAGGACACATAAAGACAGTGGAGATCGTTGCGCACGTGTACCGATCCACTTTAACTGCCGTGGCACAGGCCGAGGAATTCAAAGGGGCCTTGAGCACAGCGCTTGAGAAACTTGAAGGAAGGCTAAAGAAATACAAAGCGAAGCTTCGTGAGAAATACAAAATCCAGCGTCGTTACCGAACGAAGCGCTAATGCTCGGAAGGTGACAGCTGGGGAGCGTGCACTATGAATGCAGAGTCAGGCAAGGAAATCCGAAAGCGGAGCATCACCGTTGGCTTTTTGTATGAAAGCAACAAAGACCGCCTCCGCTTGAGGATGTTGAACGGTGAAGTCGGTTTCGACAAGGAGATTTCGGACAAGAACGTCCATCGTCCGGGACTTGCGCTTGCTGGTTACGTAGAACTCTTCACGTACAATCGTGTTCAGATATTCGGGAATACGGAAATCAAGTACCTTCAGTCGCTTCCTCTTGCCAAGCGCCTGGAAGCATTTCAGACTCTGTTTACTTTTGAGCTTCCTTGTATCATCGTCACGAACAACAACACTCTCGATGAAGAGGTCCTCACCTTAGCCGCTAACCATCACGTCCCGATCTTCCAGACACCGTTCGAGACGACAAAGCTTGTCTACTTCATCAGCGATTTCCTCGATGATCAGTTCTCTCCACAGACGGTCGTCCATGGTTCGTTTGTTGACGTTTATGGGATCGGAGTTCTGATCACGGGACGGTCTGGGATTGGAAAGAGTGAAGTCGCGCTCGACCTCGTCGAAAGAGGTCATCGCCTCGTGGCTGATGATGTCGTGATGGTCACTCGGAAAGGCGAGGGCATTTTGATCGGTGCGGGGACTCAACTTGTAAAGCATTTCATGGAGATCCGAGGTCTGGGGCTTATTGACATCCGTAGTATGTTTGGCATTCGCGCGATCCGATATCAAAAAAGGGTTGAGGTCGTGGTGGAGTTACAGGAATGGAAGAAGGAAGAAGAGTACACGCGGACGGGTCTCGACAACGAAGTTACTAAGCTCCTCGATGTCGAGGTCCCCCTCATCAAGCTCCCGATCTTTCCCGGAAAGAATATTACAGTGATCGTCGAGGTGATCGCATTGAACTACTTACTGAAGCACTATGGCTACGACGCCGCGAGGGAATTATCGAAGAGGCTGGAGGCTGTCATCACTGAGAAGGACAGGGGCCTGAGGGAGAGGGCAATTGATTATTTTGAGCACGATTTCGAGTAATAGGTGGTCAGGGGAACTTCTGCATGTACTTGGCAAGAGAGCCTGAAGGCATTCTCAAAAATGAGTCTTGGTTTTGAAAAATCTGCTTGACAAACAGTGAATAATTTTTTATCATCGTGCAACTGATTGAAAAACGGGTGGGTTAGAGTTATGATGTAGGAGGGTTATCACCGTCGGGCCAGGCGAAGTCGGGAAGACGCTGACACGCTGACGATCGGCAGCACCGAATGAAGAGCTACCTGCTCTGTAGTTTCTCTCTCCCAGTCTCCATTCTCTCACGACGAAAGGCAGCAGTTTGAAGAAACCGAAGCTCTATTTTGTTCTGCCGGATGGCTTGGGGGTAAAAGAAGTCAAGGGTTTCAAAAGGAAGTTCTTCGGAATTTTCCTTGGATCGCTTGTATTCAGTTTTGCAGTGATCCTTGGAACTAATCACTTGCTCAGGGATGTTTTGGGCTTGGGATACAATCAGGTGGAAACCCTTACTCGGGAGAATGAGGTGCTCAAGAAGCAACTCCAGTCGATGAGTGCACAGCTGCAAAAGGTCGAATCCGCAATAGGTGAACTGGCCCAGAGGGATAATCAGTTGCGTCTCGCGGTCGACCTACCCACGGTTGACGACGACACAAGAAGGGTAGGCACAGGCGGCTCCAGCGAAAGCTTCAGTTTTGGCCTGGTCTCGAGCGATGTGAACGAACTCTTGCGCTCGACGACGATGAAACTCGAGAAGCTGGAGAGGGCTGTGAAGTTGCAGCGTGAAAGCTACGATGAGGTCTATAAGAAGTATGAAGTCAACAAAGTTTTCTTCAGTCACATCCCTGCCATCAAACCGATGGAGGGGTTCTATGCAATCAATAGCTTTGGGACTCGCAACCACCCGGTGTTACAAGTTCAGAAGTTTCATGAAGGTCTCGATATTATAAATGATGTGGGGACGCCAGTGCACGTCACCGGTGATGGGGTGGTAACCTTTGTCGGTCGTACCGTGGGGTACGGGATCACTATCGAGGTCGATCATGGCTTTGGCTTCCAGAGCCTCTACGCGCATCTGTCGAAAGCTCTTGTGAAGGAAGGCCAGAAAGTGAAGCGCGGAGACGTGATTGCCCGCTCGGGCCGTTCAGGGTTAGTGAGCGGACCGCATCTACACTACGAAGTCCGATTGAACGGAGAGAAGCAGAATCCGATCAATTATTTCTTTGAAGAACCAGTAACGACGAAGTCCCTTGCATCGCTTGCAGATGGCGAAAGATGAAAGGAGATGGTACCGATGATCTGGACCTTAGAGCTTGCATCGTATCTCGATGACGCTCCTTGGCCAGCAACGAAAGATGAGCTGATCGACTACGCGATCCGCACAGGAGCTCCTCCTGAAGTCATTGAGAATCTGCAGGAGCTCGAGGATACGGATGAGCCTTACGAGAGCATGGAAGAAATCTGGCCGGATTATCCTTCTGATGAAGATTTCTTCTATGAGGATGAAAGCGAATACTAAACGCAGTCCAGAGAAGTACGGGCTCCTACAGCCGGTTCAGGTGAAAAACTGAAGGGGAGGGATCGTTCTCGTCAATTTGACATCGTTTAAGGTTCAGCAGAACCGCGGACCCAGCAGAAGCGCTGGGTTTTTTTATTCTGAAAGCCACTGGATGGCAAAGAGCAACACAGCGAATCGTAACGCCGATCGAAAAGGCGGCACGTGCGCATCCATCTTGCTGTTGATGTGTCTCAGCCTCGTCGTTTCCTTCCAACGTGTGCCTGCACAGGATCGTGAACCCGAGGAAATCCGATTCGAACTCAAGCGAATTCAGTTCGAAGGGAACGAGTCCGTGAGCGATAGAGCCCTCCGCTCAGTGATGACCACGAAAGAAAGCCCCTCGAAGCTCTCGATCTTCCTTTTTGAGCATATCAGTGAGAGGCTGGGAAGTCAGCGCCAGTATTTCAACCCTGCTACTTTCGAACAGGATTTGGTAAACTTGAGAGCATACTACCGGGATCAGGGTTTTTTCAGTGCGAAGATCGACACTGTGAGTGAGGTTGACTCAGCAAAGAGGGAAGTAGATTTGAAGTTGATCTTCCAGGAAGGGCCTCAGTCGTTGATCGATAGCGTGCGTTATCATGGCTTGGAGACTCTCGACCCCCTGATTCGTGATGAAATTCTGGCGGAGGGAACTCTCAAAATAGGTTCAGCATTCAACGCTCGCAACCTCCAGCGGGAACAGCAGAGGGTGCTCAACCTCTTTTACAACCGAGGATTTTCTGAAGCGACACTTGACAGCACGAATGTCCTTCTTAGACTTTCGACGAACAACGTTGTCGTGGTCTTCTGGATCACGCCGAGGCGCCAATTCCGGGTTCGTGAGATCTCCATCGTTCCGATAGAAACAAGGCCGGAAGATATAGATCAGAACGTCGTCATGCGCCACCTCGATCTGTCTCCCGGTCAACTGTATAGCTTGGAGCGGAAGCTGCGGAGCGAACGAAACCTCTCTCGGCTCGGAATCTTTGAAACGGTCAAGGTGGATGCTCGGTTTCCGTCTGCGGAAGATACCACAAGAACTATTCCTGTATCTATTTTCCTGAAGCCACGGGACAAACATGAGCTTACTCCGGAAGTGTTCGTGAACGACGTCAACAACGCATTCAACCTGGGGCTTGGTCTTGGTTACAACAACAGGAATTTCTTTGGAAGCGCACGAAACTTCTCCGCCAAGTCCCAGTTTCGTGTCCAATCGATCCAAAGGATAAGTTTCTTCAAGATGTTTACGGCTACGGGCTTCCGTCAGCCTTCGCTCGTTGCAGGAGCAGAGCTCACCTTGCAGCTGCTTCAACCGTACCTGTTCACCAATAAGGTGAGCGGGACGTGGAGCTTCTCGCTTATCGCCGACAAACAGAGGCCATATCTTCAGTCCATCATCAGAAACCGCGTTGGGGTCAGTACGCAGTTCGCCGAGCAGACCTTCGGTCTCTTCGATTGGAGTCTCGAAAGGATGTCGGTGGAGATCTTCGACAGCGCAAGTGCCAAACAGTTTGTCGGAGAACAACGACCGCAGTTGAACTCGATCTTTGTCGCTACATGGCAGCGAGACGTGACGAATGATGTTTTCTCCCCTTCTGCAGGCTGGTTCGCTTCGATCTCCGCAGAGGAAGCAGGGCTGGTACCCGCGCTTTTCAAAAACTTCGGTTCGAATCTACCTTTCAGTCAGTATTACAAGCTCAGCGCCTACGGTCGTCTGTACAAAGACCTCTCGAAGCACCGATTCACAATCCTCGCACTAAAGTTAAAGGCTGGTTTTGCTGAGAGCTACCGCTTTCAAAGGAAAGCGGAGCAGGGAGACCTTCCCATTCCCATCAACAGGCGGTTCTTTGCGGGGGGGAGCGGAAGTGTCCGCGGATGGAGGACACGGGAGCTTGGAGCAGTCGATCGGCCCCAGTTTGGAGGCAACGCCATCCTTGAATCTACCCTCGAAACGAGAATCAACATTCTCAAGGGCGTGCAGGACTGGTGGGTTTTCAAGCCAAGCGGCGTCTGGACGGTTTTTTTCTTCGACGTCGGAAATATCTGGGGAAAGCCCCGGAACATTCGATTCGATCAACTCGCAGTTGCCTCTGGCTTTGGCATACGATACGACACGATCTTCGGGCCTGTGCGCATCGACTTTGGATTCCGGCTCTACGACCCGGGAGAGAAGGAGGGAAGGCCGTGGTTCTCGAGCAAGCGGTTCTGGAGCGAGACCTTCTCCACCGGTGTTTTGCACTTTGGGATTGGTCATGCCTTCTGAGAGGAAATCGACCTGGGACCGCGTTCTTGGCCAGAACCGTGTGAAGCGGCTACTCCGCACAGCGGTCGACCGGGAGAGAATTGCCCATGCGTACCTCTTCTACGGCCCAGAAGGCGCTGGGATGGATGCTATGGCAATCGAGTTCGCGCGTACCCTCAATTGTCGGACACAGAAACCAGAACCGTGCGGTATCTGCCAGTCATGTAAGCAATTTGATACATTGCAGCATCCGAACCTCTCGCTGATCTTCGCTCTTCCACGAGGAAAAAGTGAAACCCCCGACGAGCCACCGACGCATTACTTGAGCGAAGAACAGATTCGAAGAATTCAGAAAGAGCTTCAGGCGAAGGCTAAGAATCCCTACCACAGACTCCAGATTGAGGATGCCAACGAGATCCGGATCGGCAGTATCCGCCAATTACGGAGGAGCGCTCCTTTAAGTTCGTTTGGTGAAGGATGGAAAGTGTTCATCCTCCTTGATGCCGACGACATGAATGAGGAAGCGATGAACGCATTGTTGAAAACGCTGGAAGAGCCTCCCCCCCGCACCGTCCTGATCCTCACGACAACGAGGAGAGAAAAGCTTCGTCCGACGATCCTTTCCCGATGCCAGCCCGTAAAGTTTGATTCACTAGATAGGGAAACGATTCGTGCCGCCTTGATCGATCGACACGGGATTGAGAACGATAAGGCTGAGCTTATCGCGACGATTGCAAACGGCAGCTTTTCCCGCGCCTTAGATTTAATGGAGCAGGATCTGACGCGGGAGAGGACTTCTGTCGTTGACTTCATCGAAAACCTTCTGAAGAAGAATCCGCTTGACCTCATGACCCAGATCGAGGAACTGGCTGACACGTACGATAGATCCGAACTAGGAGACTGGCTTTCCTTGATGCTGGTTTGGTTTCGAGATGCAAACCAACTCCGTGAGGGAAGAGCGGAGGGAATCGTGAACGTTGATCAGATGGAGAAACTCACGAGTTTTACTCGGCATTTCCCCAATGCGAACTATTCGAGGGTGGTTCAACACATCGAGAGAGCAATTGCACTTGTTGGCAGAAATGTGTATCTTCCAGCAGTTTTAGGGAACCTTGCCTACGAATTAAGGGATTCGATTGCCCTTGGTCCAAAAGAGCCGATCATCGAAAGCAAAAGTTCGTGAACGCATCCTCATCACAGCCGCCCTGCCGTATGCGAACGGCCTTATTCACCTAGGCCATCTTGCTGGTGCTTATCTTCCTGCAGATATTTTCGCTCGTTACCATCGATTGAGAAACGACGACGTCCTTTTTCTCTGCGGGTCAGATGAACACGGCGTCGCGATCACAATCGAAGCAGAAAAAGAGGGGATCCCGCCTCAGGCGCTCGTCGACCGCTATCATCAGTTGAACAAGACAGCCTTCGAGCGCTTTGGGCTTAGCCTCGACGTTTATTCGCGAACCAGCCTTCCTCTCCATCATCAAACGGCGCAGGAATTCTTTCTTCATTTCTACAAAAAAGGCATACTGAAGGAGAAGAAAGACAAGCAGCTCTACTGTGAAGTCGATCAGAAATTCCTCGCTGATCGATACGTCGAAGGAAAATGTCCGAACTGTGGAGCCGAATCCGCCCGCGGCGACCAGTGTGAGAATTGCGGGACTTGGCTGAATCAGGTCGACCTGATCAGCCCACGCTGCAAAATCTGCGGTAGTACTCCGGTTGTAAGAGAGACGATCCATTTCTATTTTCCTCTCGGAGATTTCCAGAAGAGGCTGGAAGAGTATGTTCACTCGCGGCAAGGGTGGAAGGAGTCAGTCCTGAACTATTGCCAGAGCTGGTTCAAAGAGGGCTTGCAGGATCGCGCTGTTACAAGAGACTTGCATTGGGGTGTTCCTGTGCCTCAAGAAGTGCTGGGGGGGGAGGGAAAAGTGATCTATGTCTGGTTTGAAGCCTTGCTTGGTTACATCTCGGCATCGAAGGACTGGGCTCAACGAGTCGGGGAGCCACATCGCTGGGAGGATTACTGGCTGAATTCCAGGACTCGTTACGTCGCCTTCTTGGGGAAGGACAATATCGTCTTTCATTGCATCGTGTTTCCCGCCATGCTGATGGCATGGAACGATGGAAACGAGAAGAAATACGTTTTGCCGGACAACGTACCGGCGAATGAATTCCTGAACTACGAGGGACAGAAATTTTCAAAGAGCCGCTCATGGGGAATCGATGCACTGGAGTTTTTGTCCGAGTTCCCTGCAGACCCGCTCCGCTACACTCTGGCAATGAATCTGCCCGAGCAGCGGGATACAGACTTCTACTGGAAAGACTTTCAGGCAAGGAACAACAATGAGCTTGCCGATGTCCTCGGCAACTTTGTGAATCGAACGTTGACCTTCGTCGAGAGGTACTTCGCGAATAAAGTTCCGCCCCGGAATACTCTCTCTGCCACGGACAAGGCATTCCTTCGAGAGATCAAGAGTGCCCCGAAGCGTATTGGGGAGGAGTGCTTCGAGCGGTTTCGGTTCCGAGATGGAACGCAGGAAATCATCGCGCTGGCGAGAGCCGGAAACGTTTACTTTGACAAAAGTCAGCCGTGGAAGACGATCAAAGAGAATCGGAACCAGTGTGAGACAACGGTCAATCTTTGTCTCCATGCGATCCAGGCGCTGTCTATCCTCGCCGAGCCGGTCCTCCCCTCCACGGCATCAAGGATACGGCAGATGCTGAATTTCTCCCTCGGTTCCTCTGCGAATGTGTGGGACTCCTCGAGCGAGATGCAGCTCGATGTCGGGCATCAACTCGGGAAACCTGCGATCTTGTTCACAAAGATTGATGATACAGTGATTGAACGAAAACTACCATCGGGCACAGCCATGCAACCTCAGGAGGAAGTGAAAAAAAACCAACCATCGAAACCTCCAATCACACTCGAAGATTTCAGGAAGCTCGACCTGCGCGTTGCCAAAGTCCTGAGATGTGAGAGAATCCCGAAGTCGGAGAAACTTCTGAAGCTTGAAGTACAGATCGGCTCTGAGCAGCGACACATCGTTGCAGGAATTGCGCAGCACTACAAACCTCACGAGTTGATTGGGAAAGCCATCATCGTGCTCGCCAACCTTCAAGCTGCCAAACTCATGGGTCAGGAATCTCGCGGGATGTTGCTCGCGGCGCAGAACGAGGACGGCAGCCTTTCTCTCGTGACGATTGACAGAGACCTTGAAGCGGGAAGTGTCGTGAGTTAAGGCGGATGTAGTTCAGTGATCTTCTTCCCTCCACTAAAGGAAAAATACTCTAGAACTTCTCAGAGGAGAACTGCCCAATGTCGAATGGAACCCCGCAGGACGGAAAAGCCGCGTATGAATACGCACTCCAGAATTTTGATGTCGCCGCAGACCATCTTGAGCTTGACCACGACCTGCGCATGATGCTGAAGTACCCGGAGCGCTGCTTGACCGTGAATTTCCCCGTTCGGATGGACAACGGAAAGATAGAGCGATTCGAAGGCTATCGTGTTCAGTACAATACTGCTCGAGGTCCAGCGAAGGGTGGAATCCGCTATCACCCAAATGTTACTCTTGATGAGATTAAGGCGCTTGCAGCGTGGATGACATGGAAGACCTCCATCGTGAATATCCCATACGGCGGCGGAAAGGGCGGGGTAGCGTGCAACCCGAAGAACCTCTCCCTGGGTGAGCTTGAGCGCCTGACGCGCCGATTCACCAGTGGGATCCTTCCAATCATTGGGCCAGACATCGACATCCCCGCGCCTGATGTGTACACGAACCCACAGGTCATGGCGTGGATGATGGACACGTATAGCATGACGAAGGGCTATCCAGTTCTTGGTGTGGTAAAGGGCAAGCCCGTCAGTCTTGGCGGTTCGCTGGGGCGCGATGAAGCGACGGGGCGCGGCGTGTTCTACACGATCGAATCGATTTTTGACAGTTTAGGGTGGAAGCTGAAGGGTCAAAGGGTAGTGGTCCAGGGGTTCGGGAATGCCGGCTCTGTCAGCGCAAAACTTCTCCACATGGCGGAGAACCACGTCATAGCTGTCAGTGATTCGAAGGGCGCGATCTATAATTCCCGCGGACTGGA
>JBBIJH010000079.1:0-1922 GCA_037446075.1 Ignavibacteriales bacterium | reverse complement strand
CCCTTGAGTGCGACATTCTGATCCCGGCCGCGCTGGAAAACTCCATCGTCAAGGAGAACGCTCCGAAAATCAAGGCTCGTCTGATTGCTGAAGCGGCTAACGGCCCAACGACTCCCGAGGCAGATGAGATTCTTTTTAGTCAAGGGATCTATATCATTCCGGATATCTTGTGCAATGCCGGTGGAGTTACGGTTTCTTACTTCGAGTGGGTACAGGATGAACAGCATTTATTCTGGGATGAGGAAGACATTTATAACAGGCTGGAGAAAGTGATGAAGACCGCAGCGAAGGAAGTGAACCGTATCCATCGCAACAGAAAAGTGAACACCCGAATCGCCGCCACGATGCTCGGTATCAGTCGTGTCGCCGAGGCGACTAAGTTGAGGGGGTTGTATCCGTGAATTGCTCCGATATCGTTCCATGTCCTACATCAAACACTCCAAATGCACCAAATGTGGCAGAGAATATCGCTGGGTGATCCAACGGCCGGGAGACAGTTACTGGGATCGCTGGAAAAGTGACGACGGGAATACTCTCGGTCGGTGGTTCCTTGCCCATAACCTCTGCTGGCGCCATGCCTTCGAAGAGATGCCGGAAAAATTTGCCCAGCTTATTCGGACGATTGAGTACACGGAATCCCCAGACGAAAAACCTGAGAGCGAGAACCCTCTCTGAGGTCCGATGTTACCCGACTTGATATTGCTCCCGAGTTCCTTCCTGAGAATCTTTCTCGCTTTAAGTTTCACCTTTTTTCCCCCTGCAACGATTTCCCAGTGGATGATTTCCTCTTACCTCGGAAAGTCCTCCACGCGGCGGGGTGACATCGCCATCAAACAATCTGTCCGAGGAAACGACTTGACCTTTCACGGAATTCATTACTCAAGCCGCTCACTCGAATTTCCTCTCTACTATGGTTTTCGAATTGCTTACTTCTTTTCCCCTTCTGTTCCATTTGGTATCGAGGAAGAGTTTATCCATGCGAAAGTCTACGCCGATCCCAATCAAGTCGTCGTAGTATCCGGTCTACACGGCGGGATGCCCACGAACCAATCCATGCGATTGGGCGAACTGATTCAGGAATTTTCAGTCTCTCATGGTCTGAACTTTCTCTTCACAAATCTCGTCGCCGGCTTCCGCGTTCTTGGAGGCACACATGTGCCATTCAGTCCCCTTCACCTTCTTTTCCGCACCGGGCTCGGACCGATCATCCCTCACACGGAAAGCACGATTGACAGTGTCCACACAGAGCAATACGAGATCAAAGGTCCCGCATTCCAGCTGGCGGGAGGATTTCAGGGCTATCTCTTCTGGCGCCTGAACTTCCTGGTAGAATACAAGTTCACCTATACCAAGCTACGGGATGCTGCGATCGACAAAGGTACTGCGAGTGCGATCTTCAGGACACACCACGTCCTGTTTGGCCTCACAGCAGCGTTCTAAGGCTAAGATCTCCCGAGTTTTGACTTTCGCTTTCCCCAATTTCATTGCAATTCTATGCAGATTTTCTTAGGTTTCATAAGGAGTTGCGAGGATTTCGTTGCTCGGCGACGACTGAGCTATGGTCTTTCGAAGCGTCCACTTCTCAATTCTTGTCCTCTGTTTACTGACCGCGTGTGACCATGGGCTTGCGCCCCCGCCACCTGTTAAGCCCGGCTTTGGGGGGCGAATCGCATACGAGGGGACTTGGCCGCCGGCTGACAGTATCAAGCTTTTGGCAGTTGTCGCTTTCAAGCATTATCCTCCGTCAAACATCGCCGGGGATGTCTTGAGTGGCGAAGCCCTCTTCGATACCGCGCTGGCTCGCAATGTCGAAGTGCAGGATTACCGGATTTTCTCTGAACCCGGTAGGTTCGAGTTCGTTGTGGTAGCACAGCAGTACGGTCCGAACATCTTCACGGACTGGAGAATCATCGGAGTCTATA
>JBBIJH010000078.1:0-11455 GCA_037446075.1 Ignavibacteriales bacterium | reverse complement strand
CGCCTTCTTCCAGTTCTTCTTATCATCGAAGAGGATGAACTCGGCCGGGACAATGGCCATCCAATACTTGCTGTTCCGACGTGTAAGCCGGGCGAGCGTGACTTCCCCGGGCTGGGCAAAGTGCATCACTGAGGCTCCTCCGCAGGGGAAGTAGAAAACCTCCGGCCAGAAGTGTACTTTCTTCAGGTTCTTCCTCGGATCATAGGACTTCCCGGCAAAGTACGTCGCATGCGCACCCGAGTTGCACAGGTCGAAGAAGTTGTCGGCCTCGTCATAGTGTCGAACGTCGGCAAAGAGCACTGGCTCGCCGGTGAGATGCTTGAAAATCTCCATCGTCAGTGCGCCATCCATGTCCGCCTCCGTTGCGCAGACGATTGGCTCGTGAGGTCCGTCCCAGTCATATGGGTCGTTGAAGAATGCGTCGATGATGTCTTCAGTGCAGAAATGATCCGTCAACTCTGGCTGGGCTTTGATCCCGAAGAAATCGATCGCATTCTCTTCGATGATCTCCTTCACCGCATAGTACGCTCGGAGCTGTATCTTTAGTTTCTCGGGAGTCAAGATCTTACCGTCGTAGTGAATGTTTTTGCCCATCATCGTTTCCAGCCACTTCAGTGCTTTGTCCACTTTCTTGGCGTCGGTGAGTGCCGAGCGACGCACGATCTCATACTGGTCGATGTGCTCCACATCAACCCCGAACATCTTTTTCCACTGATCGAGATTCGCAACAGCCGTATACATTCCCATCGGCCTGCCTCCGAAGAGACCAAAGGTTTCTCCTTTCAATTGATTGACTGTCACAGCAGCGCGGAGAAAGCTCACAACCCTTGCCAAGACTTTCTTGTCCTTGATGTCGCCGGAAACTCGTTTGTGGAATCTCCCAATTTGATCCATGGCACCTGCACTTGCCAACATTCCGACCATCCCCGGATAGCGGGGATTGATGTTTGAGAAGAGAAGATAAGGGCCAGGTGCAAATTCACTCGCGATTGCCGCAAGATGCGGGAAACTCCAGACTGCAAAGTTGAAGATAGTCGCCCGTACTCCCTCCTCCTTCAACCGGAGTGATTCCTCCTTGGCAACCGTGGGATGCCACACGATTTCCCTGCCCGATACAACTTGGAAAAGTCCAGTCTCCTCAAGCGCCCTCCTCATCCGACGTTGGTAGTCGAGGTTCATCTGCCTTAGCGCCCTGTGGATAGGTTCCCGACCGTCCGTGAAAGTGAGGAGACCGATCTTTGCTTTCTTCATTTGTTCCTCCTGGATTTGCTTTCCTTCAGGGATATTCGCAGAGACGCGGAGACTTCGTTGTGGATTGCGGATGAAGTTGATCCTAAAATCTGTCGAACCAGCTTGACGACTCTACGACTCTTCGAGTCGTTGACAACCTGCGCTCCCATCAGCGAGATCAGAGAGAACGTGCGGGAATATGAATGAGTCTCGTTCTCTAGCATGATCGATGAAATTGCTTGAGTTTTTTCATCACCGGGTTTGCACCCCGACCGAAGTACTCCTGCAGGGTGACATACTCCTTGTAGAGTTCGGCATACACTTGCCGGCTCCCTTCATTCGGGCTGTAGCGCTCTTTCTTGATTCGGGCCATCCTCTTTGCTGCCTCCACTATCGAGTCATAGCCTCCCTTGGAGCTGCCCGCTGCCACAGCACCCCACATCGCTGCGCCGAGCGCACTGGCATGAGGCGATGCCGCGAGAAGGATTTCCCTCCCTGTAATATCTGCCATGATCTGCATCAAGAGCTTGTTTCTTTCAGCGAGACCCCCGCATGCATAAAGCGCATCTACTCTTACCCCATGCTTCTCGAACGTCTCGATAATCCGATTCGTCCCAAATGCTGTCGCCTCCAGTAAGGTTCTATAGATTTCCTCCGCACTAGTCGCCAGTGTGAATCCAACGATGATGCCACTCAAATCGGCATCTACCAGGGGAGTCCGACAACCATTAAGCCACTCAAGTGCCAGGAGGCCACACTTCCCGGGCTTGATCTTTCTTGCTTTTCGCTCGAGATCGGCGTAGATCGTCTCATGTGTACGCCCAAAAGCGGACAGCATCCTCGCATACCATGCAAACACATCCCCCATCGATGCCTGGCCTGCCTCATAGCCATAGAGGCCTGGAAGAATACCTTCATACACGTAACCGGAAATTCCCTCCACTTGCACTTTTCTTGAATCACAGATCATGTGGCAACCCGAAGTGCCCATGATGATCACCATTTTGCCGGGCTCGGTGACTGTCGCCGCAGGTACCGCAGAATGCGCATCAATGACGGCAATCGAGACGGCTACGTCTTTCGGAAGCCCAGTGAGTTTCGACATCTGATCGGTCAAGTATCCCGCCCTCGTCCCCATGGGGTAAATTTCTCGACTCATCTTTTCGTCTACAACAGGCCCAAGAGCAGGAGACACTGCCTGAAAATATTCTTTGGACGGAAACCCATCCTCCGCTGACCACATTGCCTTGTAACCCGCCTGACATGCGCTTCGTTTCTCGTGTCCGGTGAGTTTCGAGACGATCCAGTCACCCCCTTCAATGAACTTGTGGGTCGCTCTGTAGATGTCAGGAGCCTTGTTGAGAACCTCTAGAACTTTCGGGAAGAACCATTCGGAGGAGATCTTCCCTCCGTATCGCTTCAAGAACGCTTCGTTCCTCTCCTGTGCCACGAAGTTGATGCGATCTGCTTCCGGCTGCGCACTGTGGTGTTTCCACAATTTCACCCAGCTGTGCGGGTCGTGTCGGAATTCCTTCTTGAAACACAGAGGTTCCCAGTCTTCATCAACGGGGAGGACCGTGCAGGAAGTGAAATCAATCCCAAGACCGATTACATCGGATGGGTTGACTCTTCCCTGTCGCATCGCCGAACGAGTCCCCTGTTTTAGGGCCTCAAGATAATCCGCGGGGTTCTGAAGAGCAGTGTCGGGTGGGAGCACGACCTTGGTACGAGGAATTCGCTGGTCAATCACGCCGTCCCGATAAGTGTGGACAGCAGATGACACGGTGCGACCGTTCGTCACATCGACCACAACAATGCGTGCCGACTCTGTGCCGAAGTCGATACCGATAGAGTACTTTCTATGACTCCTCTTCATCTTCCCTCCGGGAGAACTTTTCCGAGATGAGCCTTGCAGGTGTAAGAAGGTACCGGAGTGTTTGGAGCAAGCCTTCTACGGGGTTCATACTCCACGCATTCCAGATTACTCGGACGACGTGCCCGACTGGTTTCGCCTCAGGCTCGTGTACGCGGTTCAACATGGGAAGGGATGCGAATCGTAGGATGGCTGAGAAAAGAAACAGAATCTTGAAGTGTGAGAGGGAAACCACACCAAGCGGAACCTCAACCCCCTCCATCGTTTGAAGCAGAAACCCTCCGAGAATGGGAGCAATCGCAGAGGCCGCACCAACAGCAGTAAAGAACACACCAAAGTAGACTGAAGTATACGCACGCGGAGCAACTTCAAACACGATGTTGCCGGCCGTCAAGTTGATCCCGGCATCGAAAACGCCGAACATGTGTGCAAACACATAGAGAGCAAACGTTTCCGGCGAAGTCCAAAGCCACAGAATAGGAAAGATCCCTTTGCCGATAATGCTGATTGCAAGAAGTGGTTTATTCCCGTATCGGTCAGCAAGCTTCCCCCAAGCATTCACCGAAATCAGACTGGCTACACCCGCAATCGTCACCATCGCGGTAGCGAAGGAGAAACCCAATCCCATCTCTCGGATCATATAGACGACGAAGAAGGGACCGGCGATGTTGAGCGATGTGTCAAGAACAATCCGCAGAAGAATCAGATAGCGGAAATTCTTATCCCGGAACGGCCGCTGCACAATTTTCCAGAAGGGAGCGTCGAACGCTTGCTTGTGGAATGGCGGATGGTGAATCTTCCCCAGATAGTGGTTTGAAAGGAAGCCACTCGCCGTAGCGATGGCAAAGGCGATTGCAAACGCCTCCATCTCTCGATTCGGGATGTGCTTGTTCCAGAGATCGAGAAACATGCCGCCGAGCATTGCCGTGGCCATGCCCGTGAAGCCGAGAGCGAAATTCCTTTTCGCGAAGAACCTTCCCCGCCTGTCTTCCGGTACGAGATCCACGAGCCATGATGTATACGCCAGCCCGGCAATTCCGTTGAAGATATTATAAACTGCAAAAAGTAAAAGGAAAATAGTGACGCGGCGGGTCTCAATCCCAGGTATTTGAAGTAAGGCGAGGATGATTACAACAGGCCACAGTGAGCGAGCGATCCACAGCGCAGTGAGCGTGATCCGTTTTCGGTCTCCAATCTCCTCAACGAGATACGAGCCGTGCAGCATCCACAAGTATGCGAAGAACGGCAAAGCCCCCAGAACTCCAATCTCCACATCGGAAGCCTTGAGAGCTAGGAAAAAGCCTGTAAGGATTACCCCCCCTGCGAGATTGCCCAGGATGCCGGCATAGGCGACTTCGACGACCGAGTAGTGAAGGCTTCTCTCAAGTTCTTCCGGTAAAACCTCTAAAGCAGCTTCCGAGCTCTTGGCTGCGTCCCCTTGGTTGACCTGCTCGTTCATCTCCCCTACTGGGGCTCCGCCCCAAATTTCAAATCGCCATTCGGATTCGGGATGCGACAGTAGAATCCCCAAGCACCCCAACCCTGTTCTACCTTGACCAGAATCTTATTCCACCCCCTCGCAAGCTGAACCATCACTGTATCCTGATCGGGACTGGGCGGACGTTTGATCCAACGCTCGTGCACCACTCGATCATTCAACCAGACTTTGGCCCCGTCATCTGTCCCGAGGAAGAGAGGAACTTCTCTACTCTCAGGTGCAAACACATGGCTCATTCCGTATGCGACAGTAAATTCGTTGGGAGAATACAGCTTGGCGAAGTTGACGTAGCCAGTGGAGTCTGCGCGATGAACTTCCCACTTTATCGCCTTGCCATCCTTCCCCGTATACGTTTTTCCTTTCTCAAACTCTTTCTCGGGTTCATAAGCGACCCCCAAGCCGAGCGTAGTGTCCTTCGCACCTTTTGGGTTGTCGAAAGGACCAATCACCCGCCAATCCTGGATGAAAACTCTATCGGGAACAAGCAACAATGCATCGAGACCAATATTGTAGCCAGAAGAATTCTCCGATTTACCTGTCACCTTGAAATGTAAGTCCTGTGCTCGACTCGTCACCTTAATCTTTCCCAGCATTGTCTTTCCGCTCGGCTCAGTGTCTTTCGCAAAGCCATCATAATCGCCAAGCTTCTTCTCATCGGCATATACTTCAAGCCTACCGTATTCAGGACCTCGGGTGAAGTACCCGTAAGCGATGTAATGGTCAAAATACCTCACTGGAAGAGAGATCGTGAATTCGCCTCCCGCCGAAGTCGCTCTAAAGAGCAGTTGTTTGTCGTGACTCCAATCGACACCGAAGTTGCTCATATCCTCGACGACGAATTCACCGCCGCGTGAACGTGCGGTAGAGATGAGGTCTTCTGCTTCAATGGCGTTTTCAGGGACGACAACTCTCATGGGAATTCTGCGAGACGCGGGAAGGACGGGCGGAAAAGGTTTATGCGGCTCGGCTTGATACCAATATGCAACACTACTATAATCGCCCAGCTCTTCGTTGGCGTGTCCATGCTCGATCCCCACTCTGATGGACTTCTGAAAAGGAATTTGATCCCCAATATGAAAGCGATAAGCCGCGATGCGAGAGAGCAGGGTATCGTCCTTAATGATCAGTCCATGATACGGCCCGGCATACGTTCCTCTGTTAAAGTACCAGCCGCTGGTGAAGTAGTCTTCCGTTCCCGTTCCTCGAATGGAGGCAACCTTCTCGTCATCCACAGCAATGAATTCATCTCCTTCGAGAAACCCAAGTTCCTTTTCACGGTATCCCTGCATGTTCAGATTCAACCCGACGAACTGCCCCCGACCCTCTGCCTCAAGGACGGTGTAATCCTTCCCTTTCTCGGTTCTTGGTTCTCGTCGCCACTGTGCATGGAAGCGACCAACATCTGGTTCTAGCGAGCGGATCTGCTGGTAGTCGATGTGGTAGTAGAAGGAGCCAACGTCTTGCCCCGTTTCATTCACAGCTTCGATGCGCGCTCCATTCGAGAAAGGCATCGGGAAGTAAGAGTAGTATCCACCGCTGGACATTCCAACAAGTGCGGAAAGATAGTGCGTGTACTGAAAACCCGTCCCAAAGAAATCCCCCACCGGTACCTCCACCGAGGGATTTTTTTCACCATCCCAGTACATGCGTAAGAGAATCCTCCGGAGGAAATATTTGTCCGCAGAGGCAATCGTTACCCAAATCCTTGTAATGATTCCTGCACCTTTGATGTCAGCAAGAACTCCGGTCTCTCCCTTCTTGATGGTGACATAATCGGCGTTTCCACCAGTTGTATCGTTGCTTGATACTTGAATCAGCCTGCTATCTTTGAGGTAAGGAAGTCTGCCGATGTCAAAGAAATCACCAACTCTGGTCTGGGCCAGCATGGTTGTAGAAAAAGCGAGGAGCGCGAAGAAGATCGAAAGTACGCAGCGAGTATTCATGGAAACCTCAAGCACCAATGGAGGATAGGGAAACTCAAGAAAGAAAACCGCCCTCATCCGACTACACTGTCTTCACCGGACGGGGAATCGTCATCGGTCGCGGGAGCCTTAGCTCAACCGGCAGCATCTTAGGAAATGGCTTATGTGGTTCTGTCTGATACCAGTAGGCCGTGCTCGAATAGTCGTTCGAGAGATCGTTTGCATGTCCGTGTTCGATCGTTACCTTGATAGACCTCTGAAAATAGATTGGGTCCTCGATATGAAAACGGTAAAGGGAATTTTTCCCAAGGTAATTCGGATGCTGGCACAAAGTGATCCCGTGGTACGGTGCACAGAACTCTTTGTTCGGGCTCCAGGCGGTGTTAAAGTAGTCTTCCGTTCCGGTTCCGTTGATCGTCGGCATCGGATCTCCATCGATAAAGATCATGTCGTCGCCCTCACCGTACCAGTCGTTCCGCTGAAGCTGAAACTGATCGATGTTAAGATTGCAGCCAACATAATGTCCTTTTCCTTCGGTTTCCAGGATCACGTAGTTTTCTTTCCCGTCAAGGTTTGGGATTTTCCCGCTTTCCTCGATTGTGGGATGTTGCCGTTGAGAGTTGTAATCCCAGCCTCGAGTTGGGTTCTCTCTCCTCCATTGCGCGTGGAACCGACCGATTCCGTCTTCCAAACGGGTGTACTCTTCATAGTCGATGTAGAAGTAAAGAACAAGTCGCTCGTTGCACTCGCTGAGAAACTCGACGCGAGCGGAATCAGCAAAAGGCATCGGAAAAAAACAGTTCATTGCACGGCCATCTCGCGGACTCATGGTCAGGGGAATGGACCAGAATTCCTTATAGATCCCATGGCCAATTCCAAAAAAATCGCCGACGGGAACTTCAACGCTCGAATCTTTTTCTCCGTCCCAGTACATTCTCAGAAGGCATTTCCTCGGATGGAATTCTTCATTCGAACCGATCGTCATCCAGATATGGCGGATGCACCCGGCGCCTTGAATGTCGGCGAGTACCTTCATCTCGCCTTGTTCAAACGGCCAGGAGTCCGCGTTGCCGCCAGTTCTGTCCCAGCTTGAGGCTCTCTTCCGTCTGCAATCTCGCAACCGTGGTAGATCACCAAGTGATCGGAATCCCATTTGAAGCGCCATGCAATTTTTCTCCTCCTCTCTCATGGGAATGGATGTAGAATTCTCTGTCTTTCCATTGTCTCCAGATTTTCCTTCGTGACAACATAGACACCGGTGTCGACTCGCTTCGGAACCTCTTTGCCGTTGACGGCATCGACTGCATACTTCACCCCAAGATATCCCATCTTGAAAGGATCCTGGACGATCAGAGCTTGAACGAGTCCTTCCCGCAATCCCTGAAGCTCATCATCGGAAGCATCGAACCCAACGACCTTCACTTTTCCTGCCAGTCCCCGTGCTTTGATCGCTCGCATAACACCGAGTGTGCCTGCCTCATTGGCCGCGAAAATGCCAGCAAGGTCTCGATGTGCCGTGAGGATGTCCTCTGTGATCGACATCGCAAGTGCTACATCGCTTTGAGAGTATTGAACTGCCACGAGCTTGATCCCCGGATAATTCTTGATCTCTTCTCGAAATCCTTCCTCCCGCATAACGGAGGTCGCCGCTCCTGGCACAAAGGGAATGCAAGCCACCGCGCCCTTTTCTCCGACCAGACGGGCCAGTGCTTGTGCCGCTTTCTGTGCAGCTGCGATGTTGTCCGTTGCCACAAAACTCAGCGGCAGCTCTGATTCTATGCCCGAGTCAATCGTAATCACCGGAATCCCCGCGTCCGTCGCCTTCCGGACATAAGGAATGATTCCCCTGGCATCCGTCGCGGCAAGAACGACGGCGTCAACCCTCTTATTAATATAATCTTCAAGGATCGAGATCTGCGTCGGAACATCCGTCTCTCGGGCAGGTCCGCGCCAGATCGTCTCGACGCTGAGCTCCTTGCCTGCAGAATCAGCACCCGCTTTTACCGTCAACCAGAAGTCGTGTTCCAGGCCTTTAGGAGAGACAAGGATGCTAAGTTTCTTTGCGTGGTTTTGCTTTTCACAGCCCACAAGAAGACAGCAGAAGCAGAGAAGAAGGAGACTTCGAGAGAGTATTAAGTGGGTCAAGATCGGTTCGCAGGGAAGAGATCGGAACTGCTGCGCTACTCAATTCGGGAGAAAATATGGAGAAATATTGAAAGAAAATCAAGGAATCAAACCTGTCAATCACGTGTCTGAGCGACGCTGTATCAGGCTCGAAAAAACCCCAGCAACAAGGTCAGGGGAGGAAGGCCCAAATAAAAAAGGGCAGCTCACGCTGCCCTTCATCAGGGGATGGATCGAAGCTGTCACATCGGATCAAAAGCTCAAACGCATACCCACCCCAGCAGAAAGCCGTCTTGCACTGTTTGGCTGGAGGAGACTGAAGAGATCCTCCGTTGCGAAGTCTACTTCCAAGAGACCAAGCCTAACTCCGAAGCCAACGGCCCATATCTTTCCTAGCGAACCGCCAACGGAAACCCCGGACCTGATCGGCAGCCATCCGAAGGGATGGACCTCCACTCCAGCAGAAAACCGAGGTCTTCGCGAGTTGCCCGGCATATCGTTTAATCCCTGATTGTAATCCAATGCGAAAAGGATCGGAGAGAACTGATTCTCGGATTCCGCGCTTGGGAGTTGGATACCTACCCCAAGATGAACTGCCGTTGGAAGGGTAGTCTCGAATCCCGTGACCCTTTCCTCGACTCCCTCCAAGACTTGTTCGAGACTATCACGCTGTGACCTTGAAAAGGGATCGTCAATGATGAAGTCACCATTCCCCTTTCGCACTGCCGCATGGTGTGTCCAGCGCAGCGATCCCAGGTCGGTGATGCTTGCCCCAATGCTCAGAAATGTGTTTACTCTTGCGTTCAAACCGAGATCAAATCCCCACCCCTTGCCACTTGGAGCGGGGAAGGGTGTGAAAGAGGCACCCTCTTCCGCTGTGAAGAAATCTGCGCCAGCGCGACGACTTATAAACTCTGAATGGCCTGTTACGATATTCTGACTCGAGGTGGTGAAAAAGCTATTCCCTTGCTCGGCAGCGAAGTAACCGAACCCATGAACATGCTTCACGGCAACACCGAATGCGAGACGCTCCATCCCAAATGCTTTTTCGACCGACTGGGCAAAGGAAAGCGAATAATCTCGCAACCACCATGCACGGATGGCTGTGTTACTGAACCTGAAGGTCTCCCCAATCGGGTTACCATAGAAGAGAAACCTGACGTAATCCCTCGCCAGAACACCTTCCGCATTGACCCTTTCTGTTACTGCAATCCCGAAAGACCCAACTCTTGAGATTCGAAATGCAACCCCGAAGAGCTTTGCATCGGCATCTCCTCGCATGGTTCCCCAGCCGGATGAGAAGCCCGAAAGAATCTCCTCCTTATCAGCTTGTGTCAGATGATAGCCGATGCGTCCACTGTCCGTTGATACACCTGTGAAGACTCGGCGATAGAGGCCGTAATCGATGAAGTCCGTCCCTAGCGTTACTCCAACTGGAAACAGGGCCAGCACTAAACCATACGTTTTCTTCATCGCAAGGTTCGCGGGATTGATGCCAAGAGCATCGACCCCACATGAAGTTACGGTGAAGGTTCGTCCCATCCCGAGACCTATGGTGTTCGACCTATCATTAGCTAAAAGAAAGGGAGAATAAAAGATCACACAGAGAACGGAAATCACAAGGCCTCTCGGCGCAGTCGACAAGAAACGTATTCCTCTTTTCACGGCCATGCCTTTCTAGAGATCCAGATGTGAAGTCATCTTCCGTTCACGCGGTAACCCAACGTTGCATATGAACGCACCTCAACAGCATCAGAGCTACGAAGTTGGACCGGAATGCTTCCGCCACCAGCGGTTCCAATATTCATGGAGAATGCAAGATGCTCGCTCTGGACAAGCTTCTTCACATCTGTATCGACCAAATCCACATACAAAGTGTTGAAGGCGGGCAGCGCCACCCTCCCCTGTGCATCTACTTGTGCTGCCGCGATCCTCAGTGCTGGCTGCTGCGCCTTCGGCAGACCCAGGACCATTCGCCTTTCGGAATCAAGGAAATCCATTGATATTTGGAGACCGACGGGCAAGCCATTCCGGATTTCAAAGGAAAAGCGGCCATTATTCGCTTTTTCGATAGCACGGCGAGTATCCGCGTCGATGCCCAGCTTTACCGTGTCTCGTGCTATACCCCCTACCAAACTGATCCGCAATGGGAGCTCAAGGGCGAGGTCGAGGCGAACGGAATCCATTGCCGTAACGGAACCAAGGCTATAAGTCGGATTGAGAATAGCATTCCCTAATAACCTAAATTCATCGGGAAGTTTTTCTGTGAAGTGATTCAGGAAAGGAATGATCTCGCTGTTCGCCTCCGTCAACGCAACTATGCTTTGGGGATAAAAGACCCGTCGCTGGTCAGGGGGAATCGAGAGGCTCGCGCTCTGGCCTGTCAAACGGCTTGTAGCCACAAGCGTGATGTCCAGATCAAAGGGATATTGCCCGGGAGTTTTCACTGTGAGAAACAATCGGGCTTGCGAGAACCGAACGGAGCCATTGAAGGTTCGATTCACGTCGCCCAAGTCAATAGCCTCTGTAACATCCACCTTGACACTTCTCGGTTTAAGTCTTCCCCGGATTGACTCAAACGAAATCTCGCTTGTCGTCAAAGTCGCCGACACACCCATTGAAGAATCGATTGCGACTTTGTTATTTCCGGTGTCATCAGTCTCGACTATCATCGAGTAATGAAATCTCCCGTCGAGGGACTCCACCGAATACCCGGCAAGGGAAACCTCAGTTTGAATATTCGATTCGCCCGCGGTGAACGGAACTACGTGATGAGAGGGAACTCCGAAGGGTTGTCTAAGAAACGAG